>QGUT01000095.1 GCA_003242255.1 Bacillota bacterium | reverse complement strand
CGCACTTTTAAGCCCCGAGTTTTCCCTCAGAGCTTTCTCCGGCACGAAATAGCTATTATCACCGGAAGCCGAAAGGCCGATGCCCGTAAGCCTAAGGCCGAGGGGGCTCTTGCCTTCCGTTTCCAGTACAATTCCCAGGGCTTTCTTCTCCTTTACTTCCGCCAGAAGTCCTTCAAGCTGTCCGGCATCGGAAACCCAAATCGACGGCTTTTCAGGTTCGCTAATTTCCTGGGGCCTGGGCAGCTTTTCAAGAAGGCTGTAAAACTCCAGTTCCCTGAAAATCCGGGCCAGTTGTTCGTAATTGGGTTCGCTGAAAGCAAGCTCTTCGAGATCAATCCCAACTTCCACATCCCGCACGATGGTGGCCAGCTTCTTGCTGTTCTTCGCCTGCTCGCCGTAAGCGATGAGGTTCTCCTTCAGCTTACCCTTTAAAGCATCGGCGTTTTCCAGGAGGTTCTCCAGGGTCCCGTATTCCCGCAATAATTTCAGGGCCGTCTTTTCACCGATCCCCGGAACGCCGGGAATATTGTCGGAAGAATCCCCCATCAGGCCCTTCATATCCGGGACGGCCTCGGGCGGTATGCCGAAGCGCTCCATCATCTTCTCCTGGTCGTAAAGTTCCATCTCCGATATGCCCCGGCGGGTGAGCATCACCCGGACCTTCGGGGATACCAGCTGAAGGGTGTCCTTATCTCCGGTCACTATTAATGTAAGGAGGCCCGCCTCTTCAGCCTTTTTCGAAAGGCTCCCCAGCAGGTCGTCCGCCTCGTAACCATCCTTTTCCACGTAGCGGATATTCATGGCATTCAGGATCTGCTTTAAAAGATCGAACTGCCCGATTAATTCCTCCGGAGTCCTGGTCCTGTTGGCTTTGTATTCCGTATATTCCTTGTGTCTAAAGGTCGGCGCTTTGCGGTCGAAGGCCACCGCTATGTAATCCGGGGATTCTTCTTTTATAATTCTCATGAGCATGTTTACAAAGCCGTACACGGCGTTGGTGTGAATCCCTTTGGACGTCATGAGAGGCGGAAGGGCGTGGAAAGCTCGGTGCATCAGGCTGTTTCCGTCGATGAGCATGATTTTTTTCATTCGGTGTCACTCCTTGTTACTTATTATTCACCAAAACCGCTCAAAAACCTTCTATGTGAGGAAAATCTTTTCCTCCGGAAGGTGCTCTTTTAACAAAGACCGCACTTTACCGAGGAGCTCCCCTTTGAGTTTTTCGTCGTAAGTATATACACCGCCCCTTTCCGCATAGGGGTAATGGATTATCTCCGAAGGCGGGAAGTTTTTCCTCATCCTCTTCAGGTATTCGCGGGGAATCCGGAAAGCGCCGACGCTGGCGTCGTTTATCCCGCAAGCAGGGATTTCCGAAAAAATCCTTCCAATCAAATCTTCGTAAGCCTTTTCCCAGCCCTCAAAATAGAGGACCGGGTCGAAGCACAACCTCACCTTCCAGCCATCGCCGAGGGCTTTTTTTATTTGCCTCAGCCTCAACTCCAGTGGAGGCGCATTTTTTTCGTATTTTTTGATGACTTCAGCTGGCGATAGGGTCCAGGCCAGGATCACGTTGTCCGCAGGCTTGAGGTGCCTGATGGCCGGATAATTGGCGCTCTTCGTGCGTATCTCCATCTTCAGATTTTCCTTTCCCCTCGCGAACTCTATCCATGCGGCCGAGAGGGGTGCGATATTCTCGAGGGCTAATAGATCCGTTTCGTAAGAAATGCTAAGGTAAACCGGTTTCTGTTTTATTAAGTCTTCTACCTTCTTAAAAAAATCCTCTAAGTTTACGAAAATTACCAGGTTCGCCGAAGGATGCATGCCTTTAAGGTAGCAGTATTCGCAGGAGTAAATGCAGTTTAATGCCGGCGAAGTGTAATAAAAATTTTCGTTTCCAAAATCCTGACATACATCGGGGCCCGGGTAGAGCAACTCTCCCCTTTTAGCCGCTATTATGAGCTTCCTGCTCGACTCCTGGACTAAAAAATTCTGCCTGGGCCTGCAAAAAACATCTTTGTAGTGCTTTATCCGCACCTTAAAGGCTTTTGGGAATTTTGACAGAATTTCCTGCGCAAGCGGGTTTTCTTCTACCCCCTCTTCCACGTATATGTGGGAAAAGCCCCTAGCAAAGCAGCTTTTTAACGCGCTCAAAACAATTCTTCCCTTCCCTCTTCGAATTTACCCTCACGTTTAAAAAATCAAAAAGCTCTTCCGGCAACCTTTCGTGGCTCGAAAGGTAGAACAACGCCAAATTTTTAAGCTGATGGGCCATGGTAAAGCTGAGTTTCAGGTTTTCCGCCAGTTTCTCTATTACCTCCCGATCTTCTCTGGAAAGTCCCCTGGGAAAGAAACTATCAACGGATTCCAGGGATAACATGAAGTCCCGGATCAAGGAGAGGTTATCTCCGATAAGGCGAGACACAAAGGCTGGTTCTACCGGGACTTTCTCCAGATAGTCGGAGACCACCTTGATGCAGTGGATTTTGTGAGGCGGCATGAAAAACGAAGCGGCTTCGAAAAAGCCTGCTCCCTCCATGTCGACCATATCGCCCTCTATGCTGTTTTCAGGAAGATCCTCTTTTGCAACCGGAAAATCGAAGGTTTCCAGCACCCCTTCTTTCATGGCATGCTTTACCAATATATCCGGGTAAAAAGCCCTCCCGGTATCGTGGTAAATTATCTTGTGGCAGAGGACCGCATCCCCTATTTTTAAATCCGCATTTTTCGCTCCTGCTATGCCTATGTTTAAAATTGCGTCTTTATCTTCTGCTTTAAACTCCGAAAGCAAAAAAGAAGCGGCGCAAGCGGAAGCGACTATGCCCGGGCCGCTTTCGATTAAAACCACATCGCTTCCCGCAAAAATCTGGAAGCGGCTATTTTTTACGACTTTCTTCAAATTGAAGTATTCTATAACAGGCCTAGCTTCGGCGTGATAGGCAGTCACTATATAAAACACAGACTGTCACCTTTTCGAATTTTTGTTGTGGTATAATCATAATATAAGTTTACCATATTGTGCCTTTCTAGAAAACTTAAAAGGCACGAAAGGAGAATAATATGATCAGGGAAATTAAAGTAAACCTTTTTGATTTTATAATCTCCTTTTCCGAAGCCATCGACCTCATAAGCCCCCTTGTCTCCAACCATCACTTCAAGGTCGCTTACATAGCTTACATGATAGGTTCCGAACTTAGGCTTTTCCCGGAGACCTTAAACGAACTGGTCCTGGCAGGAGCCCTGCACGACATTGGGGCCATTTCGCTTAAAGAAAGGCTCGATGCCCTGCAATTCGAAGTGGAAAATCCATACCACCACGCCGAAATGAGTTACCTGCTATTGCGGAGCTACGGCCCCTTTGCCCAAATCGCCATTATGGTGCGGTTCCACCACGTACCTTGGAACGGGGGAAAGGGTCTGGAATTCAACGGCAACGAAGTGCCTTTGGGCAGCCATATCCTGCACCTGGCGGACCGGGTGGCGGTCCTGACGGGCAATAATCAGCAGGAGGTATTGGGCAAATCGAAGTACATTATAAAACAGATACAAGACGAATCGGGAAAACTGTTCATGCCCGAATTGGTGGAAGCTTTTAAGGAACTCGCCTCGAAAGAGAGCTTCTGGTTGGAGGCCGCATCTCCGTCGATACGTTCGATCTTAAGGGATAAAGTGATGCTCCCGGTGGTAGAAGTGGCTATGGAAGGGCTGACCGAAATTGCAAAGCTCTTCTCCCACATCATCGACTTCAGGAACCGCTTTACAGCCACCCATTCCAGCGGTGTGGCGGCCAGCGCGGAATACCTGGCAAGACTTTGTGGTTTTTCCGGAAGGGAATGCCAGATGATGAGGGTCGCCGGATACCTCCACGACCTGGGGAAGCTGGCCGTGCCAGTAGAAATCCTCGAAAAGAACGGGCAGCTTTCGAGAGAGGAGTTCGAGATTATAAAATCACACCCCTATTTCACGTACCGCATTCTGGAGTCGTTTAAAAATTTGGAAGAAATCGCCATATGGGCTTCCTTCCATCATGAAAAATTGGACGGCAGCGGTTATCCCTTCCACCTCAAAGCCTACGACCTGCCCCTGGGCTCCCGAATAATGTCGGTGGCCGACGTCTTCTGCGCCATAACCGAAGACAGGCCATACCGAAAGGGCATGCCGAAGGAGCAGGTCGTGAAGGTGCTCGATGATATGGTCAAAAATTTGAGCCTGGACCCTTACATAGTAGAGATTTTAAAATCCAATTTCGACGAAGTAAACGAGTACCGGAAAAAAGCCCAGACCGCTGCGGCAGAAGAATACCGCGCTTTTTACACCGGAGTCGGCCTTTAAAAAACATTTGCCTCCTTCGAAACGCCCGCTTCTTCGAAGGTGGCCATCTCCTCTATTATCTTAGTACCCGCCTCCACGAGATTCATGGCGAGCACGGCGCCGGTGCGCCTTCTTAATGGCGCTAATTTTTTTCGCCAGTCGACCGTCATCGACGCCGCTACCGCGGCCCACTATTTCTTCAAGAGACTTGCCCGAAAAGGCCGCCAAAATCGCGGTGCTGGGGGTGGTGTTTCCTATGCCCATCTCCCCGGTAGCGAGCAGGTCGGAGCCTTTATCTATGCAATCCCAGGCGGTGGAAATCCCCACTTCCAGGGCCTTTACGGCCTCTTCCCTGCTCATGGCTGGCCCTTTTGCCATGTTGTCCGTCCCTTTTTTTATTTTCTTTGTTACCAGCTTCGGATGGTCCAGGTCCGCCGCAACGCCTATGTCGACGCAGACTATCTCAGCTCCTCCGTGGCGAGACAGCACGCTCATGGCTGCCCCTCCCTTGAGGAAATTCAGCACCATCTGGGGAGTCACCTCCCTGGGATAAGCGCTGACTCCTTCTTCCACGACGCCGTGGTCCCCTGCCATCACTATGACGGTCTTCTTTTTAAACTCGTTGAACACCTTCCCGCTCATCCCGGCCAGCTTTACAGCCAGGTCTTCCAGCACTCCCAGGCTGCCCGGGGGCTTCGTCAGGTTGTCCAGTCTTTCCTTCGCCCTTCTCATAGCCTCATCGTCCAGATCCCCAATGCTTTTTAAGGCCTTTTCCAAAATATCCATAGAACAACCTCCCTCTTTTAAAGTATTTTAAAAATAAAAAGTCCCTAACTGTAAATAAATTACAGCCAGGGACTTTGCCATCATCCCGTAGCGAAACCTCCCGGGCAGGTCTTCTGGCTCCGGTTCACCTCCCCTTGCGCCTTCCCGGTTTCCCAGTGGCATATTGCAAGGGGAATCCCCGTTACAGCGACGGGTCCGCTCAGGATTCTCATCGGACCCATGACGGCAGCTGAAATAGTAGCTGTGATCCTGAACCTGATGAAGAGAGGTTAGCAAAAATCCTTGCTGTCAATGAAAGCCTGTAACCTCTCTACAGCTGTCTTCATATATTCTTCATCTATTTCGAATCCCACCACTCCTACATTTAATCGCATGCAGGCCACGGCGGTGGTACCTATGCCCATAAACGGATCGAGGACCAGTTTGGTTTTATTTAATCCGTGAAGTTTTATGCACATTTCGGGGAGAGCCACGGGGAATGTGGAAGGATGGGGCCTCTGTTTTTCCCTGCTCCATATGGTTTCGTACGGAATGAACCAGGTGTTTCCACGACATCTTTTGCCCACGCTGGACTCATCCTGGCAGGGAACTCCTATGGCAAGCCTGTCCAGTTCCACCTTTCCGGTTTTTGTAAAGTGGAATATGTACTCGTGGTTATCGTGTAAAAAGCGTTTCCCGCTGATGGGCTTATAGTGCCCTACAGCTATATCTCCCTCTATAGCCGAGCAATTCTCTGCAAATTTCTTTTCTATGGCTATGGATTTCACCCAGTGAATTACATTTTGGAGAACAAAATGCTTTCTCATCCTCTCTGCCACGTCGAGTGGAATCCATGGATCGCTGGGTTTTCCTCCCACATTTAAGAAAAACGATCCGTCATCCGCCAGCACCCTCTTTATCTCAACAGCTATGTTTTCCAACCAGTCCAGATATTCTTCCTTCGGCACATTGTCGTTATATTTATTATACTGGATACCGATGTTATACGGAGGCGATGTTACCACCACATCCACTTCACCGGTTTTCAGGTATTTTTGCATACCCAAGTAGCAATCCTCAAGATATAATACTACCTTTTTACCAAACCGATAAACTTTTTCTACGGGTATATCCGACATAGCCTTTCCTCCGTCTCCCTCTCGCTTGCTCCGATCGGCACCGGAAGGTCTCCCATGAGTATTTCCTTTATAGTGATAGTGAAATCTTCAATCGTATATTTGACCAAAATATAATACCCCTCATTGGCAGAAACTCGATTTCCCTTTATCGTATTGTCGCTCGAACATTTAATCCGTATTCCAATATTACTATTATAGACGAGATCGGGTGTACCTCCCCCGGAAGGCTTTAATTCCCACCTCGGGTCAATCTGACTTATTTGCCAACCTATCAGATGTGGAGGACGGCGGTAATCGTATTTTTCTGAAGCAACAATTTTAACAAATGGATGCTTCTTGCGAATTTAATTGCAAGAGGCACAAAGAATATATCAGCATGTTCTAAAAGATATGGACCGCGAAGCGGCCCAAAAATTAAATAAACTACTAGAGAAATAATTTTTTTGTTGTGATGGTGGTCAA
>QGUT01000094.1 GCA_003242255.1 Bacillota bacterium | reverse complement strand
CGGTTATGGCTTTCCTGGGGACTTCGTCCTCGCTGTTAAAGAAGCGGGCGTTGGCCTTGATGGTATCGGGGGCGAGGGTCGTCACGTGGGTGTGGGCCATGAGTTCCTCTCCAGGCTCGTTAAAGCCGATGTGGCCGTTGACGCCTATCCCCAGCAGTTGAAGGTCTATGCCTCCGGCTTCCTTTATAGCCTCGTCGTAGCGGCGGCATTCTTCCTCGATGTCCTCGGCAACGCCGTTGGGGATGTGGATGTTTTCCGGCTTCACGTTGACGTGGTCGAAGAAATTGGAATACATGTAGTAATGGTAGCTTCGCTCATCCTCGGGCGGAAGGCCCAGGTACTCGTCGAGGTTGAAGGTTATTACCCGGGAAAAATCCACCTCGCCCTTTCGGTACATCCTTACGAGCTCCCGGTAAGTCCCCACCGGCGTGCCCCCCGTCGCCAGACCTAGCACCAGTTCGGGCTTTTTCTTTATCTCCTCCGCTATGATTTGGGCCGCCTTTTTGCTCATCTCATCGTAATCCCTGGCTATAATGATTTCCATCCGGAATCCCTCCTATCTACTGATATTTACCGTTATCTTGAACTGGTCGGAGCGGTAGTGCGAGATTTCGTAATAAATTGGCTTTGTATAAAAGTTGAGACTTTCCACCCTCAAAAGAGGCCAGGTTCCTCCCAGCATCAGCACCTTTTCCATCTCCGGCGTGGACAAAACGGCCGAAAAACTGGTCTTGGACCTTTTTATTTCAATGCCGTAGCGCTCTTGAAGGACCGTAAAGAGCGAACCGGAAAGGTCGGCGGCTTCGATGCCGGGCACCAGGAGCGCCGGTATGAAAACCGTCTCCACCGCTATCGGCACCCCACTGGCTTTTCTCAAGCGGGTAATCTCATATATTTCTTCCTTCTCGCCGATTTCCAGGAACTCCCCCCAGGGGCCTGCCGGCCTTTTTTGGAATTCGAGCACTTCCGTCTCGGGCTCCAGGCCCTTGGCCCTTACCATTTCGGTAAAGCTCATGATTCCCTCCTGCTCTATGGGAGGTATTGCCACGAAACTCCCCCTTCCCCTTTCCCTGACTATGATCCCCTCGTGCTCCAGTTCCTTCAAGGCCTGCCTTACGGTCATCCTGCTCAAGCCGAAGCGCTCGCAGTATTCCCGCTCGGAAGGGAGCATGTCCCCGGGGTTCATCCCCTTCTTTTTTATATCGTCGATTATTATCTGCTTCAGCCTGAAATAGGCCGGAATCGGTCCTTTTTTGAATGGCATAAAATCCCTCCCACTTTATTTATACCACCAATTGGTATATATGTCTATATGTATATACATGTTAAATTAAAAAAATTTAAATTAAATCCTGTAGGCATTCCTGGCGATGTCCAGGGCCGCCTGCCGGGCTGTCCTGTAAGCGCCGTTGGCCCAGGAGTGAGTGGCAGAAATGTGCTCGCCGGCGAAAAACACCCGGCCGCCGTACTCCGGCAGGGTCACGGCGTAGGAAAACAGCCTCTTCTGTTCGGGCATGTAATAGGCAAAGGCTCCTAGATGGGCCGGCTCCCGGTCCCAGTGGACCCTCGCGAAGCCCAAAGCTATGCCGTCCAGATACCGGTAGGGAAGGCCGTGGACCTGTTCCACCTGCCTTTTTATTATTTCAAAGGCCATGAATTCGGGGAGATTCCCAAGCCTGACCGCGTCCTGGATGAAGTTGTACGAGGCCAGCAGCACCCCCGGCTCGTCGGGAGAGGTTCCGTATCGAAAATCCCAACTCGAGTAATCTCCAGCCTTTTCGAGGCGCGCGTGGTCCGAGGGGTACCAAATCTGGGATATGGGAAGGTCCGTGAAACTCCCGCCCCCTATTATCCGCTCATCAACGCCTCCCTTTTCCCAGAAGCGGAACCTGCAGAACATCAGGCTTTTCTGGGCCTGGGCATAGGTGAGTTCCCGGATGGCCTGCATCTTCCTCGGTGAAAAGGGCGGATCTATTCTGGCATTGCGCAGGGTGGAAAAGGGGATGGCGCACACCACGAAGTCGAAGTCCTCCTGCCGGTGGTCCCCCGTATCCATGTCCCTGTACCTCACCGTCACCCTGCCGTCGGGCCTCATCCTGAATATCCCGTCCACGTAGGCGCCGCTCTTCCAGGCGACCTTTCCCAGAAGGTTTCCGGGGATGCCGCCGTATTCGGGGGGATTTTCGCTCATGAGGGACCGGTAAAAGGCACGGGGAAGCTTTACGGAGCCCCCCACAATTTCGTAAAGGAAGACGAAATCGTACGCATAGGCCTCCCGGAGGACTTCTATGTAATTGTGGTAAAGATAAGCACTCACGGAGGGCGATAGGCTCCCTATGAGGTTTATGGCCTCTTGGCTCAAGCCCCCCTTCTCAAATATGTCCCGGGCGCTCTGGCTGTCGAAATAAAGTATCTCGGGGCTGTAATCTTCTCGAGTGGTGATCAGCTGAGGCCTTACTTTTTCCGGCATTCTCAAGATGGGGGATTCGAGGGCGTAGAATTGAAGCTCGGAGGGAGGCGTGTTCCTCTCCTTCGGGGAGAGGTGAAATTTAGGGTATATCCTTTCCATGATGCTTTTTCCCGCCGGGTCGTTCCTCGCCCTCTCGCCTCTTATGTACAAAATGGCATTCCGGTTGTTCTGGACGAAGGGCCGGGTCTTTAGCCCGAACAGATTTATATAGTGCCAGGTGGTTTCGTGGGAGACCGGAAACCTCATGGTCCCCAGTTCGCCGTAATACCTTTCTTCTTCGTCAAAATAATAGGTATAAAAGCGCCCGCCGATTCTTTTCAATGCTTCGAAAACCGTGATGTCAAAACCCAGTTTTCTAAGTTCAAAGGCTGCAGCAAGTCCCGCTTGTCCTCCTCCGATTATACCGACTCTCATCCCTTTAAAGCGGCCGGGTGGCGCAATAGTGGTGACATCGGGCGGCGGCGCAAGGGCCCTTATGACGTCATCTATATCTTCAGGACGGCCTCCTTTTTTTAACGAATGCCATAAAAGCGCATGTCTTTCTTCGTCGGTGGGATTGTCGGGCATGTACGGGGGAAGTTCGGCTTTCCCAGAAAATCGGTCGCTATTGTAGGGCACGGTCCGCCCTCCTTTCAAATCTACAATTCACCTAATTAGAATCTATGAAAGGAAGGCGGATTTATTGCAAGTCCTATAGTTTTCTGAGAGTTCCGGCGGCGCTCTCGGCGGCTTCCAAAGTCTTTTCTACGTCCTCCTCGGTGTGGGCGGCGCTCAAAAAAACGGCCTCAAACTGGGAGGGCGGCAGGTACACCCCTCTTTTCAACATTTCCCTGAAAAAGGCGGCGTACATCTTAGTGTCTGCCTTTAACGCCGAATCGTAATCCTTGACCTCTTCACCGGTAAAAAACATCGTCAACATACTCCCCGCCCTGTTTATAAAGACGGGGATTTTTGCCCTTTCCATAATGTCCTTCAGTCCCTGGCAAAGTTTTTCAGCAAGTCTATCCATTTTATCGTAAATTCCGGGATTTTCTGAAAGCACCTTCAAAGTGGCGTATCCGGCTGCAGTGGCGAGGGGATTCCCCGAAAGGGTCCCCGCCTGGTACACCGGCCCTTCGGGAGAAACCAGCCTCATTATATCCTCCCTGCCTCCGTAGGCCCCCACTGGGAGCCCCCCTCCTATGATTTTCCCGAGAGTCGTGAGGTCCGGCTCTATGCCGTAATAACCCTGGGCACCGGAATAAGACAGCCTGAACCCTGTTATCACCTCATCGAATATCAGTAAGGCTCCGTACTTTTTTGTAATTTCCCTTAAAGCTTCCAAAAACCCCTCCTTGGGCGGTACAACTCCCATATTGCCCGCCACCGGCTCCACTATAACAGCCGCTATTTCATCGCCTTTTTCGGCAAAAATTTCAGCTACTTTCTCCTCGTCGTTGTAAGGCGCTACAATGGTGAGGCCCGCAATTTCTTCGGGCACCCCCGCCGAATCCGGCACGCCAAAAGTTACAAGACCAGAACCCCCTTTTATCAGGAGGCCGTCGGAGTGGCCGTGATAGCAGCCCGAAAATTTAACCACGTATTTTCTCTTGGTATAGCCCCTTGCCAACCGGATGGCGCTCATGGTTGCTTCAGTGCCGGAATTTACAAGGCGCACTACTTCCACCGAGGAAATACTCTCCACTATCTTTTCCGCAAGGAGCACCTCTATTTCCGTGCACGCACCGAAGCTGGTCCCTTTTTCCACCTGATTTTTTATGGCCTCAACCACATCGGGGTGGGCATGGCCCAGTATCAGGGGCCCCCAGGAGAGCACGTAGTCTATGTATTCGTTGCCGTCCTCGTCCCATATCCTGCTGCCGTAACCTCTCCTGATAAAAACCGGGTCCATTCCCACGGCCCGGAAAGCCCTGACGGGGCTATTTACTCCTCCTGGCATCAGAGCTAAAGCTCTCTCGAAAAGACTTCTCGACTTCAATTTTCGATATCTCCCTTCTTCTTCAGAATTCCACTCCTGTCGATGATTTCATCGTAAAAATTGACCTTTTCAACCATGGAAAGCCCCGATTTTTTTACAAAGCTCCTTTCCTTTTCAAGCTTTGACAAGAGCTCTTCAACACCGGAAGGTATATTACTTTCAATCCATTCCTTCAGCCGTCTTGCAAGCCTTGGACTTTTCCCCCCTGTAGAAACGGAGATGGTGAGGTGACCTTTTCGCAAAAACGACGGGACGATAAATGTGGAAAGCTCGGGGCTATCTGCCACATTCACCGGAATGCCCCTCTTTGCAGCCTCTATGGCCGCCAGTCTGTTGGTAATCGGGTCGTCCGAAGCGGCAAAGACCAAAAAGTTTCCATCGAGGTCTTCAGGCGAAAAACTTTTTTCTATTAATTTTATCTTCCCTTCTTGTGCAAGTTTCTCTATGTCCGAACAGGCCTTTTTTGAAACCACCGTGACTTGAGCCTCGCACTCGAGCAGCGACTTTACCTTTCTTGCGGCCACACCGCCGGCCCCCACCACAAGACACCTCTTCCCTTTCAGGTTAATCATCAAAGGAAAGTACAGAGCCATCTTGCCACATCCCTGGCAAAATAGGTTATTATCATGTCGGCTCCTGCCCTTTTTATGCAAGTAAGCACCTCAAAAACGGCCCTCTCTTCGTCTATGGCCCCAGCAGCAGACGCCGCCTTAATCATGGCGTATTCGCCGCTTACGCTGTAGGCCGCAACCGGCACCGGAAATGTCTCTTTCACCCGCCTTATGATATCGAGGTACCCCAGCGCCGGCTTTACCATCACAATGTCGGCCCCTTCTTCAACATCCAGTGCTACTTCCCTTATCGCTTCGTCCGAATTGGCGGGGTCCATCTGATAAGTCTTCCTGTCTCCGAATTTCGGCGCAGAATCTGCCGCCTCCCTGAACGGCCCGTAAAATGCAGAGGCGTACTTAGCGCTGTAGGCCATTATGGAAACATTGGTATATCCGCTTTCGTCCAAAGCGGTCCTTATAGCCAGCACCCGTCCATCCATCATGTCGGAGGGAGCCACCACATCGGCCCCGGCCGCGGCATGGGAAAGGGCTACTTTCGCCAGGACATCCAAAGTGGAGTCGTTGTCCACCACACCGCCCTTTATCAGACCGCAGTGACCGTGGTCGGTGTAAGCGCAGAGGCACACATCGGTGACAACGACAAGCGAAGGCTCTGCATCCTTAATTGTAGCAATTGCTTTTTGTACGGCTCCATCGTTCGAGAATGCTTCACTCGCCGTAGAATCCTTCTTTTCGGGCACGCCGAAAAGCAATACCGCAGGTATGCCCAGGCTCTTTAACTCTTTTGCCACCGGCAAAAGCATGTCGGCGGAGTAACGAAAAACCCCGGGCATTAACTTCACTTCCTGAATTACACCCTGGCCAGGCACCACAAATATCGGATAGACCAGGTCCTTTACCGAAAGCTCGGTCTCTCTTACCATATCCCTGATACCTTCCGACATCCTGAGCCTTCTAGGTCTTTTTAAAATCCGCATATCTTTCCCTCCCCATCCATAGCTCCATTAAGGCCTTTTCTATGCCTTCCAATGTATTTTCTTCCGGCATCAAATCCACTTTCAATCCTTTCTTTTCTATGGCTTTAGCCGTGGTGGGCCCTATTGAAATTATCATCGTTTTCCCCTTAAGAAAAGAGAGGTCTTCTATCAATTGTTCAAGGTACATAAAGGTCGAAGGGCTTGTAAAAACCGCCGCGTCAAATCCCATTTCGGCCTCTTTTAAAATCCTCCATTTTTCACCGGCATTGGGGAGATTTCTGTAAGCGGCAACTTTCACAGCCTCGTAACCTAAATCCTCAAGCCCTTTTACCAGCTCTTTTCCGCCGATGTCGGAGGTTATCACAAGGGCTTTTCCCCCTCTTTTCGCGGGGGGAATTGCCTTTAAAAGGTCCCCGGATGTGTATTTTTCAGGCAGGATTTCCGGAAAAAGCAGGTTTTCCTTCAATATTTCCGCGGTCCTTTTCCCTACCGCGGCCAAAGTCGCCCTCGCCAGGTTTCTTACATCAAACCCCGTTTTTCTCATGGCGGATACTATGGACTTCACCGCATTGGGACTCGAAAAGATAACGAGGTCTGAATCCATCATCTTATCAAGGGCCTTTTGAGATTCCTCGAAATCAAATACTATTTTAATGGTGGGACAGCTGATGACCTGGGCCCCCAATTCT
>QGUT01000266.1 GCA_003242255.1 Bacillota bacterium | reverse complement strand
CTTAAAAAGTTCAATTATGGAAGTGTTATTTTTCACTTCACAACCTGAAGGTATATCTGCAGATAAAAGCTCCATGAGCATTTCTTTTAATTCCAAAATCCACCCCTCCCTTTAAAATTAATACTTAGGTTATTGCAAAACCCCAAATGTTATTGAAAAATTAGGGGTTTTTTACCTATTACAAGAAGGGTTCCCTCCAGCTTACGAAGAATATTTCATTTTGAAAAAGTCTCAACCGGAGGTGGACCCTTTTGGATAAATATAAACAAATAACAATTTTTGACCTCTGCAATGACTTCCAGATAGCAACCAGCAACAATAAATTAAAGATGCTCAACGATTACATCGACATCGAAGAATTTATCCCTCTAGATGTAAAGCTGGCTTACTATAAATCTACTGGCCGCCCACCGTATCCCTTATCATCAATGCTTGCCGCATTAATTATTCAAAAGATATTCTCCATCCCTACAGTTGAACTACTGGTTTCCTTCCTTGAACTATCTGAACCTCTAAGAGAATTTTGTGGGTTTACTAAAAGCGTTCCAGATCCAGCTACCTTTTCAAGGTTTAAAGATAAAATCGGACCAGAAGGTCTGAAGAAAATCTTAGACAGACTGGTAAAACTTACAGAGCCTTATTTAAAAGAACTCGACCCTTTCGCTTCTTCCCTTCTCGTCCTGGATACAACCGGCCTAGAAGTCCCCGTAAAGGAGAATAACCCTAAGTTTTTTTACTCCTTGAAAAACCAGGTCGAGAAGGGTATGCCTGAAAAACCTGAACACGAGATTTACATAGCAACCCTCGCCCAAATGCCAAAATACTCTAAAGCTGCACCTAATGCAAAACTCATGTATACCAATGGCCATTTCGCTTATGCTTATACCGCTGCAGTCCTCACCAACGGACTTGGTCTCGTTCGAAACGTTATGCTCTTCGAAGGCCAAAAGGATTCTGTTACTTTAAAGCCTATTCTAGAGGATTTCCACCTTCATCATGATATTTCTCGTTATGAATATTTCACCGCCGATGCTGGCTTCGATAGCACTGAAAATTATCGATATTTGATAGAAGAATGTAAGCTAAAACCAGTGATAAACCTTAATCCTCGCAATACCAAAGATTTGCCCAAACCTGATTCAGATTCAGAAGGTGTCCCTTTGTGTCCTAAAAATCACACCCTGAAGTTTAAATACGCCGGATTTTGCAAATCCAGAAACCGGATTAAATGGGTATGTCCTTTGACTAAACGAGG
Organism: Bacillota bacterium; assembly: GCA_003242255.1. GTDB lineage: Bacteria > Bacillota > Thermosediminibacteria > Thermosediminibacterales > Thermosediminibacteraceae > Fervidicola. Next base: position 616 of record QGUT01000266.1, on the reverse strand, counting down.
AAAAAACGGCTATATCTGCACTTGCCCCGACCCCTGCACTAATTCCAAAAGTGGCCGAATGGTATACACTTATCCCAAGGACAACTACCGTAGAAATACCCCTATTCCTAGAAATTCAAAGTTGTGGGAAAAGGTTTATTCGCAACGTATTGCTGTGGAACAGTCGATCTCTAGGCTAAAACTTCCATTAATGCTCGGACGTCTTACTGTAACTGATTTTCAAAGTGCTTATTGTGAGCTTGTTTTAGCTGCAATTGCTCAGAATGTCGTTGCTTTAATCGCATTAAGAGCAAAAAAACATGATAAAGTAAGGTCACTTCGGTGGCTTGTTGCTTAAAGTTGCAATCAAGCTGAGGGGGTGTCTTTTGCTTTAATATAATTGGGCTTTTAAACTAGAGCAAAACATATTCCATAATCTGTCAAATTTGAGACCCGAACAGGTATAGGTGCTGTTTTAGTTTTTTATGGAAGCATAGTTTTGCAAGCGCCTAAAATTATTCAATATTCTGCAGTTGTTCTCTTATTTTTTCGAGTTCGCTCTTTATCTCGACTACTTCTCTCGTTATATTATAGTCTGCGGATTTTGCCGCTATAGTATTGACCTCTCTGAAAATTT
>QGUT01000093.1 GCA_003242255.1 Bacillota bacterium | reverse complement strand
TTTCTGGGCAGGGCCTACTTCTTCCAGGATGAGTTCCCGGCCCTCGGGCACTTCGGGGGCCTTTTCCGCCGGCTCAGCGCAGCACGAATCCGCCTTCCCTGCCGACAGCCTTTTCAGCACCTCTTTTACTACTTCTTCCACCAGAACCTCAGTGTTTATCATATTCTCAAGCCCTCCCTTCCTTCTTATCGAAATCCTCGGGCTTCAGAGCTTGGGGTATGTCCTTTATCTGGTTCCACCTCTCGGGCGAAAGTCTATAACCGGTGCCGGGCCCCCTGTAGTCGTTGGGATTGTTCACCGCCGAATCTATGTTGAAGTTCCGGTCGAGCACCGCCGAGGTGTGCAGGTAATCCCCTGCGATCCGCTGCTTGAGCATGTTGAAGATGTTTTCGGCCACGTCCCTAAAGCCGCTCTCCACCAGGGCCTTTACCACGTCCAGCCCGGTGATGCCCCTGTTCATGAGTTCCGTGGCCGCTTTCAGGTCCTCGTTCACGTCCCTCTCGGGCATGTCCTTGGAGCCGTGGGCGTAGGTGGCAGCTTCCACTTCTTCATCGGTGATGGGCGGGAGGCCGAGCTTCTTGAAGACAGCCTGCAGGGCCCTCGCGGCTTTGTTCCTCACCGCTATGACCTCGTCCTCGGTCACGGGCCTCAAACCTCCGTCCACCATCAGGTCCCTCTGGAGGGCGAGGTAGTCGTCCACATCCTCGATGTCGAAGTTGGAGCCTGCAAACATGTTGTCGTAGTTGGGCACCGCGCTGTAGCCGGAGAAGATGAAGTCGGTGCCGGGCATCATGAGGAGCAGGGTCCTGGCAGTCCTGCGGATGTCCGAATGGGAGAAGGTCTGGTCGCTGCCGGAGGCCACTTCCAGGTCCAGCATTGTGGTGATGAGGTTTTCCGCCGCCACCGCCCTGATGCCCGACGGCACGGCGCCGGGAACGCCTATGCAGCTGATGGAGCCGTTCTGCAGCCCCTGGACTCCTGCACCCTTCGCCACCATGACGCAGCGGGCTTCTAGGTAGAGCATGGATTTGCCTTCCGCGTAGCCCATCTGGACTTCGGAGCCCGTTCCCGATGTGAACCGCATCTTGAGTCCCCGGGAAGCGTAAGCCGAGGCCAGAAACGCCTTGGACCAGGGCGTGTCGTCGCCGTCCACGAAGACCTGCTCGGTGCCGTACACCGAAATGGTCTCGGCGTAGGAGGTAAAGCCCCTCATGCCGATGGTGAGCTCGAAGGCTTCCTCCAGGGCGCACTGGGTGAGTACCCCGCCCCTTCCGGTCTGGGAGCCCACCAGCAAGGCCAGGGCGTTAAAGGGCGCGTACCTGGTGATGCCGACCGTGGTCTCTTCCTCGTCGAAGCCCCTGAGAGCTCCCTCGGCGGCATCGGCGGCGAGGAGAACCGGATTGTCCCTCAAATTGGTCACGTGGCATTGGTTGCCCGGTCGCTTCCTGGCCCGCATCTTCTGGATGGCCATCATGATTTCCACCACGTTCAGCTGGTTCACCACTTCAACGATCTTGGCAGGAGTAAGGCCCCTCGCTATTTTTACGACTTCCTCCCGGGGGACGTTGACGTCCACCAGCATCCTGGCTATCTCGACGCTGTCCATCTTCATCGCCTTTTCCGCCATCTCGACGTCGATGGCGTAGTCGGCGATGAACTGCTCTATCATGTCGAAGTCTTCCCTTTTCTTGCCGTCCATCTCGACGATCTTGCCGTTTTCTACCCGGATGCTGGGTTTAGGGTCGTTCGGGCTGTCCACCGCAATAAGTCCCACTTCGGGCCATTCGGCCACAAAACCGTCTTTGTTTACAGGCCTTTCGGCCAATATCTGAAAGCGCTTTGACTTCAACGTTGAGCCCTCCTCTCCCTTGACTCAAAGGAGTTAAATGTACGGTACTCCCATGGACTTGGGCTCTCCGCCCATCGCGGCGAGCAGCTTCTTGCCGACATCCCTGGCGGCGATGAGCGCCTGCCTTACCGCGCCGGATTCGCCGGACATGAACAGGATGGCTTCGTTGGTGAAGCTGGTCCCTTTGGCCGGGCTGGCGTAGCCTATTATCTCCACTTCGGCCGCTTTGACGGCGGTATCGCAGCAGACCACGCCGATAGCCGCAGGAGCTCCAACGATCAGCCCGAAAGCCTTTCCCAGCGGGGCGCCGAAGGCTTTCTCCAAAGCGTAGCTCGCCCGGGCGGTGTACTGGAATTCGAGGTGGCCCGCATCGTTGGCGTATACGTCCCCGAAGGTCCTGGGAAGCTCCCTCAGGGCGACCTCCACGGCCCTCCTGGCGTCGGAGACCTCTTCGGCACCGAAAATGATGAGGCTGCCGTGGCCCGCTCCGCCCTTGGTGTCCCGGGCAAGTTCTATAGCCACGACCTCGGTGTTGGTGGCCTTTACCGCTTCATCGGCAGCCATTATCTGGGGTCCCGCCCCGGTCCTGCCGCCCAGGATGCCGATGGAGCGGAACCTCTTGTCCAGCCCCATTTTTTCCTGCAGGTCCGGGTCGATATTGGCGATGACGAGCCCAATGGTGTCCCCGACGGAAGTCCCTACGAATTCGGTGACCCCCGGATTGGCCATGGCCGGGCAAGAGGGCTTTTTCTCTTCCTTGCCGACTTTGTCGAGGATCTCCTGCACCACTTTCTTTACCAGCAGTTCGTCCACCCTAGTTCACCTCCCGAAAAACTATTCGGCTTTCGGAAGAATTTTCTCGACGTCCGTGTGAGGACGCGGAATGACGTGGACCGATACGACCTCTCCCACTTTCCTGGCCGCGGCCGCTCCCGCATCGGTGGCGGCTTTGGTGGCACCTACGTCCCCGCGCACCATGACCGTGACGAGTCCGGAACCTATCTTCTCGTAGCCGATGAGTTTGACGTTGGCGGCTTTTACCATAGCATCGGCAGCTTCGATGGCAGGGATCAAACCTCTGGTCTCTACCATGCCTAAGGCTTCACCAGTCATTAATAGAACACCTCCGAAGATAATTTTTGTTTTAAAATTCTATATTTAATAGAAACGTCCCTCTATATCCTGTTGACCTGTAGCCCTGTATTTTTTTGAGCCGCCCCCTGGCAAAACCAAAAGGGCCGTCCCGACGTCTGGACTTTTTTAACTTTATTGATGGAGAAATTTGACTCTTTTAAACAATTAAAAAAAGCCGCTTTTAGGCTATGTCAACTTTCCTAAAAGCGGCTTTTTATTTTATCTTAAGGCCGAAGCACCCTATTCGCCTTCCACCGCTATGCCGATGTTCTTCCGGTATTCGGTAGGGGTAATCCCCACCACCTTCTTGAAGACCTTGCTGAAATAGTTGGGGTCCTGGTACCCCACCTTTTTGGCCACGTCGGCCACCGAGAAAGAGGGGTTGGAGAGGTACTTCTTGGCCGACTCTATCCTCACACGGGTAAGGTACTCAGCGTAGGTGCATCCCACTTCTTTTTTAAAGAGGCGGCTGAAGTGCTCGGTGTTTATGTATATCATCCTGGTGATTTCCTTTAATTTCAGGTCCTTGTGGTAATTCTCGTTGATGTACTTCACTACCTGATCCACCAGGCCCTTGCTCTCCTTGAGGTTATCACTCAGCAAAAGGATGTCGTTCAGGAAACTCTTGCCGCACATGGTCAAAGCCGAAAGCGTCTGGGCCCGGGACAGCTTCTTCAAATAGCTAAAATAGAGGTGAGAATTCCTGCCGTCTATCCACCCGAGCTGCCTTACTCGCCGCCAGATGAGGAGCATGATCTCGGCCAGCCGGGTCTGGCACTGGAGGAGGGACCCCCTGGTCTTGATGACCAGGTCCTGCAGGATTTCCTCAAAGACCTTCTCCGCTTCGCCGTAATTGGCAAGGGCGATGCAGTCCAGGAGCTTCTCTTCTTTGTCGCCGTCCATCTCTTCGCCGTATTTAAATAGCTCCTCCATCTCTTCGCCCGTCACGATCTTTCCTCCCAAGAAGAAGCTCCCCAGGTGGGCGTTGGACTTGGCCTCCTCGTACACCTTCCGGTTGACGTAACCCCCGCGGTTTTCGGCAATGCCCACGGTCACCAGAATATCGGTCCTTTCCTCGACTTTCCTCTGGATGGCCGAAGAAAGCTCCAGGATGTCCACCTTTTCGCTGTTGGCCCCGATGATAACGGCTTCCCCCAGGTTCATCAAAAAGGCATCGTCGGCTTCCTCCACCGCGTCCTTCACCGCATTTAAGACCTCGTACCGCAGCAACTCTGCCATGGGCTGGGATTCGTCCAGGTTGGGCTCTACGTACAGGATTGCGTTGGGGAGGGCGGAAATGTCGAGGAGCCTGGCCTGCATCTTCAATACGTTCAATTCTTCTTCGGTCTTTACATCGCCCATGATCAGGCTTGCGAGGATGCCGGCCTTTATCATTTTCTCGGCCTTTTTCAGGGCTATTTTCAGTTCTTCTTCCTTCTTGATGCTGCTCTTTTCCCTCTCGAAGAGGCCCATCAGCTTCTTCAGGACCGCCGTAAACTCTTCCGGCCTTATGGGCTTTAAAAGATAATCCACGCTGCCGATTTTCAGGGCTTCCTTTACAAATTCCAGTTCGTCGTAGGCGGTTATAATTATTATCTTGGTGTTGGGAAGGAGATTTTTTATCTCCGCGGAAGCGGCAAGACCGTCTTTCCCCGGCATCTTTATGTCCATGAGGACCACATCGGGATTGAGTTCTTCCGCCTTTTCCACAGCCTCGAACCCGTTCTTGGCCTCGCCCACCGTCTTAAAAGGCAGGCCGGACCTCTCTATGATAAGCGCCAGCACTTCCCTCTCCAAAGGCTCGTCGTCGCAGATCAGCACTTTGTATTCCATAATCCCCTCACCTTTCGATTCGCTTGGGGATTTTTATGGTGACCTTCGTGCCCTGGCCCAGCTTGCTCTCGATGCTAAGGCCGTACCTGGGCCCGAAGTACTTCTTTATCCTCAGGTCCACGTTGTGGATTCCCAGGCCGGTGGTATGTCCGTGGACCGATTCTCTCGGGCTTTTCAGTATCTTTATCATCCCCTCCTCTATCCCCACCCCGTCGTCGATGATTTCTATGTATATATCCGAACCCTTTTCGTAGCCTACGACCCTGAGGAGTCCGCCTTCCTTCTTCTTTTCCAGGCCGTGGACTATGGCGTTTTCTATGAGGGGCTGGAGGCTCAGCACCGGAATCATGTACTTCCCCAGCTCTTCCGGCACCTCGATGCTGGCCCTTATGTGGTCCCGGTACCGGATCTGCTGGATGTAGAGGTAGTACTTTATGCAGGAAATCTCGTCTTTCAAGGGCACCAGCTGATTTAAGTTCTTCAGGGAGTAGTGGAGGAGGTTGGCCAGGGAATATATTATCTCCGCCGTCCTGCTGGCATTTTCCAGGTACGCGAGCCTGGCCGCGGTGTTCAGGGTGTTGAAGAGGAAGTGGGGATTTACCTGGGACTGCAGGGCCTTGAGCTCTAAAGTCTTTATGGCGTTTTCGTACTCGGACCGCCGCCGGGTCTCCTCCAGGAGCCTTTCCTGATAGAGCCGGTTTATCCCCAGTTCAATTATGTAGCTCGAGATGATGTGCAGCATCTCGCCGGCGTTGTAGATGTAGCTCTCGGGCACGATCTCAATTTCCAGAAAACTCTTTAAATAAAGGTCCGGGTCCAGGCCGAACTCGATGGCCCTCTTCCTGGCCCTTTCTATCTTTTCTTCGTCGGGAGGTTTTATAAAGACCTGTCCGCAGAGCACGTAACCCAGGCACTGCCCTTCCACCACCAGGGGAGCCGCCAGGTCCACCAGTTCGCAGTGGCAGAGCGCGGTGGCGGGCCCTCCTTTCTGCAGGGAGAGTCTGCCCAGTTTGGCGTCCGACATGTAGCAGTACTTCCTGCCCTTTTCGGTGCTCCTCACCAGGTTGCAGTGGTTCGTAAATTTGCTCGGGGAGGTGATGTTTACCCCGTTTTTATCGGCGATTATGGCTCCGAGGCCGGTGGCTTCGGAAAATTTTCTTAAGATCTCCTCCAGCTTGTCCTTGTTTATGACGTCCTTCAATTTGTACTTGGGCAAAACTTTCACCCCTTTGGGAGGGTTTTTGTTCTTTTATTCATTATATCATAGTTGCCAATATTCCGTCATTTTTTCTCAAAAAAAATAAAAGCCGGCGCAAGGCCGGCCTTACATCTTGTGAATTGGAATCCGCAAGAGGTCCAGGGAAGCCTCCATGAGGGTCTCCGACAGAGTGGGGTGGGCGTGGATCGCATCGGCGAGTTCCTCCGCCGTGCACTCGAGCTTAATGGCCAGCACCGCTTCGGCGATGAGTTCCGTCGCCCCGGGCCCTATGATGTGGACTCCCAATATCTCGTTCCACCTGGAATCGGCCACTATCTTCACAAAGCCCCGGGTATCCCCCAAGGTGAGAGCCCTGCCGCTGGCGACGAAGGGGAATCTGCCCACCTTCACGCCGTCGCCGTACTGGTCCCTCGCTTCCCTTTCCGTCAGGCCCACCGACGCCACTTCCGGGTCAGTAAATATACAACTCGGCACTGCCCTGTAGTCCATTGCCCTGTTTTCTCCGGCAGCGTTTCCGGCCGCCACCATGCCCTGGTGGGAGGCCACGTGGGCCAGTTGATACTTGCCCGTTATGTCCCCTACGGCGTAGACCTTCTCTATACTGGTCCTCATGCCCTCGTCGACAGCCACCCAGCCTCTTTCCAGCTTTAAGCCCAGCCCCTCGAAAGCCCCGGTCGCCGGCCTCCTTCCCACGGCCACCAGCACCTTTTCGGCTGATATATAGCGGCTCTGGCCGGAAGTGTCTATGCAGGCTTTGAG
>QGUT01000092.1 GCA_003242255.1 Bacillota bacterium | reverse complement strand
TTTTATAAAAATATTTGTCCGTCCCCAAAAATCTCCCCCCCCCCATAATTTTTGGCCTCTGCGTGGTAGGCTCTTACGCCATGAACAACAGCTTTTTCGACGTGGGCGTCATGCTGATAAGCGGCATAATTGGATATATTTTTATGAAGCTCGACTTTCCTGCTTCGCCTATAATCCTCGCCCTCATCCTCGGTCCCATGGCAGAGAGCAATTTGAGAAGGTCCCTCATTATGTCGGGAGGAAGCTACAGCATATTCTTTACCCGGCCCATATCGGCGGTCCTACTGATACTGGCCGTAATCACCTTCGTAACTCCTCTTTTAAGGGATCTTATGAAGAAGAAAAACCCGGCATGAGAAGCTGAGTCCAGCGAAATAGCACCGACTGAAAAAAGTCGGTGCTTTTTTTATTTTGTGAAGGATTTCGTAAAGCATTGCAATCATTATTATTCGGTCTTATTTTAAAAAAATACAATAATAATTTAACGTATTAAAGAAATAAAGGCAATTATGGACTTTGAACAAACCAGCTTTTTTCATATATAATATCGACTAAATATTTTTCAGCGAAGGGGGATTGAAATTGGAAGATGTGAAGGCAGCGGTTAAAGACATTTTTCCAAGGGTAAAGGAACTTCGAAGGGATTTTCACGCCCATCCCGAATTGGGCTTTCAGGAAGTTCGCACTTCAAAGATAATCGCCGAAGTGCTGGAGGGCCTAGGAATACAGGTTAAGAAAGGCTTGGCGAAGACCGGGGTTGTGGGCCTCCTGGACAGCGGAAAACCTGGCCCGACGGTGGCTTTGAGGGCTGACATAGATGCCCTGCCAGTGAAGGATGCAAAAAAGGTAGATTACGCTTCCAAGGTGGAGGGAGTCTGCCACGCCTGCGGCCACGACGGGCACACGGCCATCCTTCTGGGCGCCGCCATGCTCCTTTCCTCCATGAAGGATAAGTTTTCCGGGAAAGTGAAATTTATCTTCCAACCCTGCGAGGAGCAGATACCGGGCGGAGCCAAGCCCCTGATCGAGGAGGGAGTCCTCGAAGACCCGAAAGTTGACAATATTTTCGGCCTGCACCTCTGGACCAATTACCCCATAGGCACGGTGGGTCTAAAAAGCGGCCCCCTGATGGCAGCTGCCGATGCCTTTGAGATAGAAATCATAGGCAAAGGGGGCCACGGTTCGGCGCCGCACGAGGCGGTGGATGCGGTGGTAGTGGCATCCCAGGTAGTGATGGCTCTCCAGACCATAGTCAGCCGTTCGGTCGCCCCTCTGGAGCCTGCGGTAGTAAGCGTAGGCATGCTGAAGGCCGGTTACAATTTCAACGTGATCGCCGATAGGGCTACCGTATGTGGAACGGTGAGGACGTACAGCGAAGTGGTCCGCAGCCTGATTGAGGGGCGGATCGAGGAAATCGTCAAAGGGATATCGGCGGCCTACGGCGCCGATTACCGTTTCGAATACAGCAGGGGCTATCCGGCCGTCATAACCGACGAGAGGGTGACTGAGTACGCCAGGCAGGTCGCGGCGGAAGTGGTGGGAGCTCAGAACGTGATCGAGGCGGTGCCCGTGATGGGAGGCGAGGACTTTGCCTACTACCTGCAAAGAGTTCCCGGCACCTTTGCCTTCGTCGGTGCCAGGAATGAAGAAAAAGGCATAGACAAACCCCACCATCACCCGGAATTCGATATCGACGAGAATGCCCTGGCCGTAGGGGTGGAGTTGATGGTGAGATATGTGCTGGAAAACGAAAGGTTGAAAATTTAAAAGGAAGAGGTGGTTGGTTTGCAGGAAACCGTAGGTTTGCAGGAAAGCGTAAGAAGCAGGAAGAGCTTGATGGACGCATTTTTAAACTTCATAGAGCGGGCCGGAAATAAGCTTCCCGACCCGGCGACCTTATTCTTTTTACTTTCTTTGATAATCATTTTGCTTTCCCACGTGGCGGCGATGAGCGGTTGGCAGGCCGTAAATCCCGCTACCAATGAAACGGTGAAGGCAGTAAGCCTTTTGACGAGAGACGGTATCGTGAAGATAATGACCCAGATGGTCAGCAATTTTTCGTCCTTCCCGCCCCTCGGGCTGGTTCTCGTCGTGATGTTGGGGGTCGGGGTGGCCGAATACAGCGGATTCATGAGCGCCCTGCTCCGGAGGATGCTCATAGGAGCTAACCCTTCGGTGGTAGTGCCTGCGGTGGTCTTCATAGGAATAATGGGCAACGCGGCGGGAGATTCGGCCTTCGTAGTGATGCCTCCCCTGGCGGCCATGATATTCGCGAGCCTCGGGAAACATCCCCTCGTTGGGATTGCAGCAGCTTACGCTGGGGTTGCTGCGGGGTTCTGCGCCAAATTATTCGTGAACATGCTGGACGTTTTGATAGCCGGCTTTACGGAGACGTCGGCCCGGATCATAGACCCCAATTATATAGCCAATCCGGCTATGAACTATTATTTTCTGGCTGTTTCCTGCATAATCTTGACTGTTGTGGGGACGTACGTCACGGTGAAGGTCGTGGAGCCTAGGATGGGCGTTTATAAAGGGAGAACCGATAAATTTGAGCCGATCAATGAGACCGAGAAAAGGGCCCTGAGGGTCGCGGGGCTGGTGACCCTGGTTTACTTGGCGGTCATCGCTTTTATGACATTGCCCCCGAATGCCGTTTTGAGAAATCCGGAAAACGGGTCTCTCATAGTCTCTCCTTTCATGAACAGCCTGGTTCCCATTATGACCGGCCTTTTCCTGTTCCCGGGCATAGCTTACGGCGTCGCCGCCGGGACCATAAAGTCCGACAAGGACCTGGCCGCGATGATGTCGAAAGCCATGAGCACCATGGGCTCGTACATCGTCCTGGCTTTCCTGGCAGCTCAATTCATGGCCTTTTTCAACTGGAGCAACATAGGGACTATTATAGCAATAAAAGGGGCAACGCTTTTGAGGGATATAGGCTTTACCGGCCTTCCGCTGCTCATCGGAATCACGATCATCTCCGCACTGATAAACCTCCTGGTGGCCAGCGCTTCCGCCAAGTGGGCCGTTTTGGGGCCGGTGTTTGTGCCTATGCTGATGCTCTTGGGCTACTCTCCGGCGATGACGCAGCTCGTGTACAGAATAGGGGATTCGATAACCAACCCCATTACACCGCTCCTGGCGTACTTCCCGATGGCTCTTTCCTATGCTAAAAAATACGACGAAAAACTCGGAATGGGCACCCTGATTTCAAGCTTCCTCCCATACTCCATATATTTCGCCGTAGTGTGGATTTTGCAGCTGGCCATTTGGTTCCTGCTGGACCTGCCCTTAGGGCCGGGCAGCACGATAATGCTTTAAAGGATATCCCCAACCCGGAGATGGTTGGGGATTTTTTTTGGCGTGGGCCGACTCGGTGCCGCTTTCAGAGAAAGCTTAAGGGTCGATGACATCGGACACCGTGCCGAAGTTGAATCCACGCCGCCTCAGTTCGCTTATTATTCTCGGTAAGGCCTGGGGAGTATCGGGGGCAGCATTGTGCATTAATACAATTGCGCCGTTGGCCGCGTTGGAGAGCACCCGATTTACTATGGCGTCGGGCCCCGGGTTTTGCCAGTCCAGCGAATCGATTGTCCACATTATCGTAAGATACCCCAGCCCGGCCGCCACGTTTAAAAGGGTCTGGTTGTATTCCCCGAACGGGGGGCGGAAAAAGTAAACCGGCACGTCGATTACCCTCTGGATCGCCATGGTGGCATTGGTGATCTGACTGCTCATCTCAGCTGGCGAAATCTGGGTCATATGGGGGTGGTTGTAGCTGTGATTGCCGATTTCGTGCCCGGCGCTGGATATGGAGCGCAAAAGGGCGGGGAAGTTTTCGGCCCAGATGCCGGAGATGAACCAGGTGGACCTGATGTTGTTTTGCCTTAAGATATTCAATATCGCTTCGGTCTGGTTGTCGCCGAACGTGGCGTCAAAGGTAAGGGCGATCATATTCTTCGCAGTGTTCCCCCGAAATATGGGCGATGTAAGACCCGAAGTGGGGACCAGTATGCTCTGCCCCACCCTCAAATTGTTCGGATCTATACCCGGGTTGGCACTGGTCAGGGCGCTGACGGTGGTACGGTATCTTCTAGCAATCGAAAAGAGGGTGTCGCCGCTCCTTATTGTGTAGCGGAAAAATCCGGAAGGGGTACCGGGAAGCTGCGCCTCCGCCGGCAGTATGAGGGTCTGCCCCGGGAAAATCCGGTTGGGGTCCGGAATATTATTGAGGCGCACAATCTGGTCCACTGTCACGCCGGTCCGCTGGGCGATCGAATACAGAGTATCGCCGGGTTGGACGGTGTACGTTTTGGTTCCGTCAGGTACGTTGATTAACAATCTCTGGCCCGGTATGATCAGATTTGGATTGGCAAGGTTGTTGAGATCGATGATTGACTGAGGGGTAACTCCGAAACGCCTCGCAATCCCGTATATCGTATCGCCCGCCACAACCGTGTATTCGATTACGGGCATTTTGTCCCCTCCTTTGCATTAAGTCTCATATTAGAATTATGCTGGATGCATCTGAGATGTGTTACAGCTATTGACTTGGAAATGGGGAAGTGGTAAGAATGGAAGTGATAATTATTCCCTATAACGAGAAGAAGAGGAGGAAATTTCGCCGGTGGAAAAAGCGGTCCAATCGATCGAAAGAGCTATAAGGATAATGGAAGAACTGGCCACTGAAAAAGAAGGCCTTGGCGTCACCGAACTTTCGCAAAGGGTTCAGCTCCATAAGAGCACGGTGCACCGGATTCTTAACACTTTGCTGCTGTACGGTTACGTGGAGCAAAACCCCCATACGGAAAGGTACCGCCTCGGGATGAAACTCCTCTACCTGGGAGGGGCGATCCTGGACAGGATGGACATAAGGAGCGAGGCCCGAGATATACTGGATGCCCTGGCCAAAGAGGTAAACGAGACGGTTCACCTGGTGGTGCCTGAAGGCGATAAGGCCATATACGTGGATAAAATAGACAGCAGGAGGACCATAAGGATGTATTCCCAGATAGGCAGGCGTGCTCCGTACCACGCTTCGGCGGTGGGCAAGGCGATTCTGGCTTTTCTTCCGAAGGAGGAAGCGGAGACGATAATATCAAAAGGCCTGGAAAGGTACACAAAAAATACGATAACGGACCCGGAAAAATTGAGAAACCACCTGGAGATGATAAGGCGGAAAGGATACGCGATAGATGAGGAAGAAAACGAGGTGGGAATCCGCTGCATCGGAGCGCCCGTCTTCGACCATACCGGCAGGGTAGTGGCAGCCGTCAGCATATCGGGTTCTATACTTACCGTCACCAGAGATAAGATCCCCGAGCTTTCGAAAAAAGTGGTGGATAGTGCCCGGCGCATATCGGAAAAATTAGGATGGACTGGCGAAAAAGCTAAAAATTAAGATATGTAGAAGCAAAATATTCTCCAACTTTAAAGTTGGGGAATTTTTTAAATTATTGAGTCTCCGGACGTGTGGTTTTTGTGGATAAGTTATCCCCAATGGGGATAAATGCCTCCAATTTAAATTTTTCCATGGGAACAAGCCTCTCCATTTATCAACAGTTGTGGATAACTCTGTGGATAACATGGATAAAAAGTCTCATTTTTTTATAAGACCAACAGACTATCCTTCGAACTGTAAAGTGGTGATGGAAAAAGAGGATTTGATTGGCATTTTGTCGAAATATACAATCTAACCTTTTTTCCGGAGTGAGGTGCCTATGGGCATGAAGAAAAAATTGTTTTTTAAAATTTCGGCTATTATAATGACTGCGATCCTAATATTGGCCGAGGCTTTGCCGTTGACGAAGGCTTTTGCCCAGGAGCCCATTATAGAAAAGATTGAACCCTCCCAGGGCCTTACATCGGGCGGGTATGAGGTCGTTATAACGATGCAGAACTTCTCCCCAACCGGTCAGGTGGAGGTGCTTTTCGGCGGCACTAAGGCACAGGTCGTAAGTTTCGATGGGAGCAAGATAGTAGTCATCGCTCCGGCTTATACCGGCGAGATTCTAACCGACAAAGTGTCGGTAAGTATCACTGTTAGAGATGCGGCTAAAAATATCATAAAAGAAAATGCTTTCACCTACCTGAAGAGCACTCCCAGCATAGAAAAGATAGAACCCCTTACGGGCACTTATGGCACCGAAATTACCATTACCGGCAGCGGTTTCATGAAAGACATAGATTCCAGCCATAAGCTCAGCGTGGTCATAGGGAATAAGGAGGCGACTAAGGTCACCTGGGTTAACCCCAATGTGATAAAAGCGGTAGTGCCGCTCCTTACTTCAGGGTACAAGGAAATCTGGGTGAGAAACCCCGATGGCGCCATTGCTGAGTATAAACCCGCTGAAGAAAGCCAAAAATTTTTCTACCAGAAAACTACACCGACCATTACCAGCGTAAATCCCTCCAAAGGCCCGATAAATACCAAGACAAAAATCACCATAAGGGGCACCAATTTCATAGCAGGAGCAACTACCGTCACCATAGGCGGCCAGACCGCTGAAGCGACGGTAATCAACGAAACCACCATAGAGGCGTATACTCCCGACAACATTTCCATAACCGGGCCGCAGCACGTTATAGTAACCGTGGACGGCGTCAGCGCCATCTTGCTCAATGGCTTTACCTTCATTTCCAATCCGAGGATAAATCCTCTTTCGGCCATTCCACCGGGCGTGGATCCTCCGCAGGGCAGCGTCCTTGGCGGATACAAGGTGACAATTAACGGTTCCGGCTTTATGTCAGGGGCCCAGGTGAAATTCGGGGGCGTTTTGGCAAAGGATGTGGAAG
>QGUT01000265.1 GCA_003242255.1 Bacillota bacterium | reverse complement strand
ACACAGGGGCATCGGCGAGAGAATAATAGAAGAGTTCATGTTGGCGGCCAACGAGGTCATAGCCGAGCACATGTACTGGTTGAAGGTCCCCTTTGTGTACCGGGTCCACGAGATACCGGACATGGAAAAGATGTACGCCCTGCAGGAGTTCTTGCACAATCTGGGATACTCCATAAAAGGCATAAAAAACATAAAGCCCAAAGCCCTGCAGCAGATTTTGGAAGCCGTGAAGGGAAAGCCTGAGGAGCGGGTGGTGAGCACCGTGCTTTTAAGGTCGTTGAAGAGGGCTCACTACAGCGAAGAAAACCTGGGGCATTTCGGGCTGGCGTCCCATTACTACACCCACTTTACCTCTCCGATCCGCCGCTATCCCGACCTGGTCATTCATCGCATCTTGAGGGAACAAATGGAAGGGGGACTTACCGAAGAGCGGGTGGAATACTTAAACGAGAGCCTGGGCCGGATAGCGAAGCATTCTTCCGAGAGGGAACGGATTGCCGAGGAAGCGGAGAGGGAAACGGTGGAACTGAAGATGGCTGAGTACATGGCAGAGAAAGTTGGCGAGGTCTTCCTCGGCATCATATCCAGCGTGACTCCTTTCGGCTTTTTCGTGGAACTGGAAAACACCGTAGAGGGCCTGGTGCACGTGAGCACCCTGGAAGACGACTTTTACCGGTTCGACGAAAAATCGATAACTCTAAGGGGCGAGAGGACGAAAAAAGTTTTCAGGATAGGAGATCGGGTGAGGGTAAAACTTGCCCGGGTGAACAAGGACGAGCGGCAGATCGACTTCATTTTTGAAGAGAAATTGGATTAGAAGGGAGGGAGAGCTTTGAAGGAGAGGATAACCAGGGATCTGGCTACGAACCGAAAAGCAAGGCATGATTACCACATTATTGAAACATATGAGGCCGGGATTGCCCTGGCCGGCACCGAAGTAAAATCCCTGAGGCAGGGAAAGGCCAATTTGAAGGACAGCTTTGCCCGGGTAGAAAAGGGAGAGCTTTTTCTCTACAACATGCACATAAGCCCCTATGAAAAGGGGAATATATTCAACAAGGACCCCTTGCGGCCCCGGAAGCTCCTCATGCACCGCAAGGAGATAGACCGGCTCTACGGCCTTGTAAAGGAAAAAGGAGTGACACTCATTCCCCTGAGGGTGTACCTGAACGAGAGGGGTTTGGTAAAGGTTGAGCTCGCTGTAGCTAAAGGTAAGACCCTGTACGACAAGCGGGAAGATATCAAGCGAAGGGACGCCGAGCGGGAAATGGAAAAGGCCTTTAAGAATTATTCCAGGTAAAATAAAGCACCCTAAAAGGGCAACACCTTTTAAGGTGCTTTTGATTTTTTCGTCTAAATTGTAGCTGGGGCTACAGTTTTGGTTTTAAATTTTTTTTAAAATTAAAAACAAAACTCATAACTATGCTGGAAAGGGGGTATAGGATGATTAAACTGATCGGAATTTTAATAATCATCCTGGGTTTTGCCTTAAAACTCGATACCATTGCTGTCGTCGTGGTAGCCGGAATGGCGACAGGCCTTGCGGCAGGATTGAGTTTCAACCAGATACTCACCACCCTGGGAGATTCCTTCATAAACAACAGGTACATGACCGTGTTTTTTGTGACACTGCCGGCTATAGGGATTCTGGAGTCTTATGGACTGAGGGAAAGGGCCGCCTACCTCATAAGCAAAATGAAGTCGGTGACCCCTGGCAGGTTGCTTATGGTCTATACGGCCCTGAGGACCCTTGCCTCGGCTCTGAGCTTGAGGTTGGGCGGACACGTGCAGTTCATCAGGCCCCTGATACTCCCGATGGCTGAGGGAGCCGCCAAAAATAATTACGGCGAACTGGACGAAAAAGAGATGGAAGAGTTG
>QGUT01000264.1 GCA_003242255.1 Bacillota bacterium | reverse complement strand
TATTCTGAGTTCATCTCTGAGCCACTGAACCACAGCACCGGCTATGAATATGCTTCCCTCGAGGGCGTATTCGACCTTTCCATTAACGCCCCAAGCAATGGTAGTCAGCAGTCCGCTTTGAGATTCCACGGCCTTTTCACCGGTATTCATCAGCATGAAGCAGCCGGTGCCGTAGGTGTTTTTAGCCATACCGGGCTTGTAGCAGGCCTGACCGAAGAGCGCTGCCTGTTGATCGCCGGCGTCGCCGGCTATGGGAACCTCAGCTCCAAATATTTCACGATCCGTATGTCCGTATACGAAGCTCGATGGCTTTACCTCGGGGAGCATCGCCCTGGGTATTCCGAGTTCTTTGAGTATGTCTTCATCCCAATCAAGGGTATGGATGTTAAAGATCATCGTCCTCGAAGCGTTAGAATAGTCTGTGACGTGAACCTTGCCGCCGGTGAGATTCCATATCAACCACGTATCTACGTTGCCGAAAAGCAAGTCTCCTCTTCCCGCTTTTTCCCTTGCACCCTCCACGTTATCAAGAATCCACTTGATCTTGGTGCCCGAGAAATAAGCATCTACTACCAGTCCGGTTTTTCTTCGGATTACGTCGGCCAGCCCTTTTGCCTTCAAATCGTCACAAATTGGAGCAGTCCTGCGGCACTGCCACACAATGGCGTTGTACACGGGTTTTCCGGTGTTTTTATCCCAAACAATGGTGGTTTCGCGCTGGTTGGTGATGCCTATAGCCGCTATTTCATCCGGCGCTATCCGCGCCTTCTCCATAGCTTCCCTGGCAACCCCTATCTGGCTTCCCCAGATCTCCATGGGATCGTGTTCCACCCAGCCGGGCTTGGGATAGATCTGGGTAAACTCCTTCTGGGCCACGCTAACTATTGAGCCGTTTTCGTCGAAAATAATCGCCCTTGAACTTGTAGTACCCTGATCCAGGGCCATGACGTATCTTGCCATAAAATATGACCTCCCTGTTTATAATGACATTTTAAACCATCGCGAACAGCAGAAGTCCCCCGAGCACTCCGCCCAGGATACCGCTCAGGACCGGTTCCCAGTCTATCTTCTTGCCTTCCAACAGATCCGCGAAAAAGAGCCCCCAGAAGGCCGCCAGAGCCATATCGCTCCATGGCCCCGGAAAACTCCCACTCATCTGGGGCTCATGGATCAGCCCGATGCCGTGGTTCAATAGCCATACGGTGCCAACTACGAAGAAGCCAGCCAGAACTCCTCCGAAGCTCTTGTAATCATCGGCCAGCTTGCTCCACACAAGGCCTATTACCAGCGGGAAAATAAGACCTCCGAAGATGGTGGTCAGCACGTTCTGCCATGTCCACATTACACATCACTCCTTCTCGCAGCGTATAAGAGATATCCGGCCATCGTCGCCCCAATAAGTTGCAGGAATATGGTTATCAGTGCTCCGCCCAAGTTCGCACCATGTAAAAGGCCATACGCCCCCCTGACGAGGCCTTCCACCGGGTCGAGTACTACGTTCCCGCCAAGTAGGGCAGAAAGCCATATCGCTAGGGCCATATCCACCCACGCACCGTCCTTGTTGGGCATAGCGCCGGCATAATGATTGACCAACCAGCCGGTGGTTATTATAATTCCGGCTGCGAGCCAGCCGCCCAGCCAGTTCCACCGGGCCAGGCTAGAGGGCCATATTGTAAATACTCCGAAACCTGCAAAGGCCCCAGTGCACATGCCCATAAGAATTCGCCTCAAATTCATTATTCTTCGACCCCCCTAACAAAATTTTTCAAGTGAAAAAACGGTCTTCTTTATCACCTCCATTTTTTTTAAATAAAAATCCTCCCGGAAAAGGTAAGTTTATTCCCTTCCGGGAGGACTTCTCCGCATCTCCGGTCCTCCATCTT
>QGUT01000091.1 GCA_003242255.1 Bacillota bacterium | reverse complement strand
GGATATAGGGGTTGATGCCCCGGCTTACCGAACTAATTATCTCTTTTAGCTCTGTAGGTTTGCCGTCTTTCAGACCTCTGAGGATCAGCGTGTACAATCCATCCTGTTCATTGAGTTTGGATACCAGGCCTTCGGGTATGGGCTGAACTACTACGATTCGACCGTTAAAAAGACCGTTCTTGATTAATTGGTGAAACATCCAATCCACAAAGGCCCTCAAGAAATTTCCCTCTCCGAACTGGATGACCTTTTCAGGAAGGCCCTCGGGGAACGGCCGAACTTCCAGGTCATCCGGAAACTTAAAATTACCCTTCAGCAATTCTTTGTTAAGTTTCATAGGCTCTTCCCCCTAACAGATTATTTTAAACTTATTTCAGCATGGGGCCGACGTAGTTCAGCCAGCTGAGCTTCGGATCATCCTTCGGAGTCAATTTCCTGCCGTAATCGCCTGCCATTACCCAGAGATAATACACCTGAAATCCCGGCGCCGCTGCCACCGGATGGTAGCCCTCAGGAATGAAAACCGTATCTCCGTCTTTGATCATGTAGGCCTCTCTCAGCGAAAGGTCGTCGTTATACAGCACCTGAATGCCAAATCCTTCGGCAGGCTTTACCTTGAAGTGGTACACTTCTTCCATTTTGGTTTCATGGGGCGGATTGTACGTATCGTGCTTGTGGGAAGGATAGCTGGACCACTGGCCCGGATACGAATAGGTTTCCCCGACCACAATTCGATGCACCCGGCCTTCGCAGTTGTCTACCACTATGTCGTGGACATCCCGCTGGTAGTTCAGGATTCCGCGGTGATTGCACTTAACCTCTTCCGGTCTTACCACAAAGGGCTCGAAGGCTTTATCGGCCTTTGCAAAGCACACCGCCACTTCCAGGTCATAGCCTTCCGCTTCGATGACTTCAAATTTGCTGTTTATCGGGACGTACACAGCCGTTGCCTTTCCAGAGAATACATCCTTTCTCCCGCCCAGGTCAGGATAAGATATGCCGTTTACCTTCACGTCGCATTTCCCCGACATTATGACTAATACCGCCTCTTCGCCCTTGGTTTCGCCCGCATAAGTTTCCCTTGCTTTGAGTCTTAAAATCCCAAGTCCCACATATTCGGCCGGATCGCCGATTTTTACGATCTCCCTGTAGCCGGTAAAGTCCTCATTTGGGTAAAGATATTTCAATTGCGATGCCTCCTTTATTTATCTGATTAATATATCTGGCCTTTTTATGCAAAAGCCTTCGTATTCCACATCAACCGTCGGGAAGTTGATGCAGGGCGTTATTATCACTGGGCCACCCTTTTCTATTAAAATCGTATCTTCCGATTTAGCCCCGGCTATTGTCGGATTCCAGGCGTACACCTGATTTTCTTCTACGGTTACATCGCAGTCCGGCGTCGCCCGGAACTCCCGGGAATTGTACCCCGCCAGGCCTCCCTGGTGGTGGTTTTTCCATTCTTCTGGAAATCCTACATTTTTATAAGCTTTTCTTGCTCTTTCGAAAATATCCTTTACCTTAGCTCCAGGCACCGTTGCTCCTATCATGGCCGCGTCCACTTTAAGTACCGCCTCATGACGTCTTTTTAAATCCTCTGGCGGCTTCCCAAAATGGACCAATCGGGTGGCCGACGCGTAAAGCCCCCACTTTTGGCCCGATATGGCGAGGAGGACGTATTTTTCGACTTTTTTCTCGGTAGGCACGGGATGCCTGTAGCTGTACGCCCTGTCGTCGGCCCCGACCAGCGTAACCCAGGGTTCTAAGCCATAACTCGACGAGACCTCTTTGACCTTTGCCGCAACTTCCAGTTCGGTCTGACCTGGTTCAACCTCCATTGCGACTTTTTCCAGGATCAAAGAGGCGCATCTTCCCGTTTCCTTAAAACGTTCTACCTCTTGGGGGACAAGGCTCCAGCGGAGCCTTGCGATTTTCCCGCTGAGTTCTTCATCGGTCCATATTCTGTCGCCATTGCACAATTCTTCTAAAGTTTTATTTTTCCCGGCTTCATCCCACCAGGGATATTCTGCCATTTCAACAGGCAGGCCTTTCAGTTCTTCGTCCATGAGCCTTCGGGCTTCGATGTTGTTGGCCACGAGATAGACTTTATCGCAAGTTACCAGTAGACTCCCGCAGGCGTTCGCCGTGGCCTTGTTGACGTAAGGCCTCCCGCCGGAGAGCCAGAGGAAATTGGTCTGAGTCTCGATCAGCAGATTTTTTATATTTTCTCTGTACATCAATTCTCTGACCCGGTTGAGTTTACAATTGAATTCCTCAATGCTCCACGCCATTGTCACACCTTCTCGAACTTAATATTTGCTAATTGCCCATCAGCAGGTTGGGGAGAAACATGGTGATCTGCGGTATATACGTAATTAAGAGCAGCACGGCCACCAAAACCACATAGAACGGAAGAAGGGCTTTTGTCAATTCCTCCATGGAAATTTTCCCGACCGCACAGCCTACGAATAGCGCACTTCCGACCGGAGGCGTCATGAGACCTATCGCCAGGTTCAACATCATCATTACTCCAAAATGCACTGGATCTACGCCTACGCTGGTAACAACGGGAAGTAAGATCGGCGTCATGATAACGATCAGCGGAGCCATATCCATTATGCATCCGAGGAACACAAGCAGCACGTTAACGATTAAAAGTATCACGTATTTATTCGACGAAACGGAAAGGAGAGCCTGGGTTACCAGAGCTGGAACCTTCAGGTAAGCCAGCATCCATCCGAAAGCGTTTGAAGCTGCGATTAAACCGAGGACAATGGAAAGGGTCTTCAAACTCTCCATGAGGATTCCACCGAGTTTGCTTATCGGGGTCCTGTAAACTATGAAGGCGACGAAAAACGCGTACACCGCCGCTACTGCAGCCGCTTCAGTGGCTGTATAAAGGCCCGTGACGGTGCCGACCATTATTATCACTGCAGTGAGTATTCCCAGCAGAGCATTTTTGGTGATTATAAGAGCCTCCTTAAAGGGAATGGGCTTTTCCGCCGGGTAATTTCTCTTGACCGCTACGACGTACGTGTAAATCAGCAGGGCCAATCCTAATGTCAACCCGGGTATAATTCCGCCCAGGAACAGTTTTCCTATCGAAACGCCCCCCGCCGCCAGCGAATAAATTACCATGTTGTGGCTGGGGGGAATCAAAACCGCCTGAGCAGCCGTCGCCACCGTTATCGCCACAGAATAGTCCCTGTCGTAGCCCTTTTCCACCATCATCGGAATCAGTATGGACCCCAGCGACGAGATATCGGCGACAGTGGAGCCGGATATGCCTCCGAAAAAGGTGCTGTCTACCACGTTTATCATCGCCAGGCCGCCCCTGATACGGCCCACCAGAACGTCAGCAAACCTTATGAGCTGTTTCGATATGCCTCCCTGGCTCATTATTTCTCCCGCTAAAATGAAAAACGGTATGCAAAGCAGCGAAAAGGAATTGATTCCTCGGACCATTGCCTGGGCCAACATGGCAAGCGGTACGCCTACATAATATGCAGTCATTAATGCAGAGATGCCAAGCGAAAAAGCAACCGGCATTCCGATTATGAGCAGCCCTACAAAGCTACCTAGGAGTAAAAATATTGCTGCGTAATTCATAGATCACCATTCTCTCCTTCCACATCTTTTCTAAAAAAAGACGTCAGAATGTAGTAAATTATAGCTGCACCAGATACAGGGACAGGGGCATACAGGATCGACGAATTGAGTTTAATTCCCGGAAGATAATTTTTGGTCGCAACTATACTCATTTTAGTTCCCTCTACTATCATGAATACCGCAAAAATTAAAATTAATATTTTATTAATCACAGATAGAAAAGCTTTTGCACTTGCCGGCAAATTTTTCACCACAAGGTCCACCGCTATATGCCTGTTGTCCCGGACACCTATAGCCATGCTTAAGAAACCAAACCATACCATACAAAGCAGAGCCGTTTCTTCTCCCCATGCCGGTGTTTTGTTTAAAAAGTACCTTGAAAATACGGTCCAGATGACTATAATAGTCATTACAACCAGCAATATTTCGCTTACAATTTCAACGAACCTATTGAAGTACTCATTTACCTTCTGCAACCCTGCCACTCCTTCGTATTAATAGGTTTTGTATCAATTGCCGCCGGTTTTACAACCAGCGGCAATTGATATAATAACTTACTTATTTCGCAGCTTTAATCCTTTCGATCAGGTCCTTGAATTCTGCTCCGAACCTCTCGTATACCGGCTGTACAGCGTCCTGCCAGGCTTTAAGGTCTTCCACTTCCGTTATGACGCAGCCCTTTGCCTTAACCGCTTCGATGGCTTTTTGCTCATATTCCTTCCAGGCTTTTTTCTGGACTTCCTCCGAAGCCCTTGCCGCTTCTTTTATAATCTTTTTATCTTCGTCGCTCAGCTTATCCCACAGCGCTTTGGATGCTAACAGCACTTCGGGAGTTCTAGTATGGTTGTCCACCGTAAAGTACTTGGCCACTTCGTAGTGGGATGTGGAATAGTAGCTCGGCCAGTTGTTTTCGGCGCCGTCGATAACCCCGGTCTGGAGGGCGCTGTAGACTTCACTGTAGGGCATGGGAGTTGCCGAAGCTCCGAGAGCTTCTACGAGACCCACCATCAACTCGGACTGCTGCACTCTGATTTTGAGGCCTTTGAGATCAGCAGGGGTCTTCACTTCCCGCTTGCTGTTGTAGAAGCAACGGGCACCGGAATCGTAGTAAGCCAGCCCAACCATGTTGGCGTCTTCAAGGGATGCCAGGATTTCTTCTCCGATAGGACCGTCCAGAACCTTCCACAGGTGCTCTTCATCGTCAAAGAGATAGGGCAGCGAGAGGACCCTGAGGGGCTTGGCAAAGTCGGACAAGGGTTGGGCATTGACTCTGGCAAAATCTATGCCTCCCAGCTGGACTGCCTCGATGACGCTCTTTTCATCTCCCAGCTGGCCGCCGGCATAAACCTCGATTTTAATCCTGCCATTGGTTTTTTCTTCCACGATGCGCGCAAATTCCTTGACTCCTATGGTGGTAGGATAGTCTTCTGGCTGATTTTCGGCGAGTTTCAAAACCAGTTGGGGGCCATTTTGTCCCTGAGTCTGCTGGCTGCCGGAATTCTGAGAGCTCTGTCCGCATCCAGCGAAGATAAACGCCAGCATAATCATGCATACGAACACAGCCACTCTTTTCGTTGTTAGATACCGAGACACCTGAAAAGCCTCCTCCCAGTTATTTTTGTTAGGTCAATCGAGTATTGTATACACCAATTCTTATTCCGGTCCCATCACCTCCTTTTTTGGAAAGTATTAGATTGGATATAATCCACGATATCCGACGTTGGTTTAAAAAGCTCTTTTAAAGCCAAAGCGCAGGCTCCTATTACTCCTGACTTTTCTCCGAGCGTAGAAAGCTCTATAATCGTAGAACTGGCTATTTCCGGAAAAGCATGGGTCAGCACGGTATCCTTTATCACGTCCATGAAAAATCCCATGGCCTTTGCCATTTTGCCTCCGAGGAATACCGCTTCAGGATTATAGAGATTTACCACGTCCGCAATCGCCAGTCCCACGTGCCTGGCCATCTGTCTTAACAATTCGTGGGCATAGGAACCCTCTACGCAAGCGCATTTTTCGACATCTTCTATCCCTATCTTCCCTTTAGTTTGCCAGGCCTCTTTCAGCGGGTCGTCCTTTTTAATCAGAGGCAACTCCGAATTGACCTTCCTGAGAAGGGCCGGTACACCGTACATGCTCTCAAGGCATCCGCGGTTGCCGCAATTGCACAAAGGCCCATTTTCTACCATGACGATGTGTCCTATTTCCCCGGCATGGCCCTGGAATCCATGCAAAATGCGATCGTCCATTATTATTCCTGCGCTTATGCCTTCACCCAGATTTATGTAGACCAGATCCCTGTAAGATACGGCGCCTCCAAACCACCTTTCAGCCAGCGCCGAAGCGTTGGAGTTATTTTCTACAAAAACTGGAAGATTCCAATTACTTTCAAATGCTTTCTTGACCCGATAACCCTTCCATTTAAGCCCCAAGTTTATCGAGCGCTTGACTTTTCCTTCCTTGACGCTTAAAAGCCCCGGAAAGGCCACTCCTATCCCTAAAAAATTTTTTCTTTCCCTAGTCCCCTGGTCTAAAATTTGTTTTATGGTATTTATAAGCAGCGGAATCCCCGTCTCAGGTTCGGTCATGTCCAGATCTATTTTATTTATTTGAGCGGGGACGTTCATCAAATCTGCCACGCATACGGAAGTCTCAAAACGCGTCACCTCAATCCCCAGCACATAGCCGGCTTCGGGATTGAACTTCAGTTTTACAGGTCTCCTGCCCCCCCTGGATTTAGCCAATCCCACTTCTTTAACCAGCCCTATTTCCATCAGTTCGCGGATTATACCGGTTATAGCCGGAGGAGTAAGGCCGGTCAGTTCCGCCAGTTCCTGTCGCGAAACGACTTCATGCTGCTTTATTAAGTTCAGAACAGTCATTCTGTTGATTTTTTTAACGTATTTACTATTTCCCGGTCCTTTCGGCATTTGCTACCACCTTACTTATCTGCTTTTTAATCTGACCAGATGCTAGAAATCCGATTCGCATCTCCGGCCATCCTAAATCGCTAAAGTTTTCGACAAATTTTGCGCTTCGGATTCGCCGTTTCACTTAAAGTTTTTTAAGTTAATTAACTATTTGATATTATTCGATGCCGATTTTAAAATTCCTGCCGGCAAAAATCCGGATAAAAAATTTTTTATTGAAATTTGTTATTTATTGCACTTAATTATTAGTTCAATAAAAAATGCCATCATAACTTTTATCAAGCTATGATGGCATAAAAATTTAATTTGAAACCCTCACAATTCCCTTGGTT
>QGUT01000263.1 GCA_003242255.1 Bacillota bacterium | reverse complement strand
GTTTCAATCCCTTATAGACTCCCATGCCGCAAATGCGGCACAAGCAGAGGATGAAAATCCACTTTCATGATATAATCAGTATAGCGGCTGGTGAAGGCAGGTCGTTCCTACCTTGGTGCTTCGAGCCCGACTTATAGACAGACCCCAACGACCAGGTGCACAAAAGATTGTTGCTCCCTTTTCGGGAAACACGCAGGATAGAATAACCCTTTATGGTTGTTGCACCAGCCCTTCAAAACTAAAGCCGCTAAGGAGTTGTTTTTTATGGATGTAGTTTATTCTCACGTTTGCGGCCTGGACGTTCATAAAAAGAACGTCGTGGCTTGTGTAATAACTCCCGAAGGTAAGGAAATCCGCACTTTCTCAACTATGACCGATGACCTGATCGCTTTAAAAGAATTTATTAAATCCAAGGGATGTATCATCGTTGCTATGGAAAGCACGGGTTCTTTCTGGAAGCCCATCTACAACCTACTGGAGCTTGAGAATCTGAAGATTCTTCTTGTCAATGCAAAGCATATTAAAAATGTGCCCGGTAGAAAAACCGATGTCAAGGATGCTGAATGGATTGCAAATCTCCTGCGCCACGGCCTTTTAAAGGGCAGCTTCGTACCCAACAGAGAGCAAAGGGAGCTTCGCGATCTCGTACGTTACAGAAAAAGCCTCATTGAAGAAAAATCAAGGGAGCTTAACCGCATCCAGAAGGAGCTGGAGGGAGCCAATATCAAGCTTTCTTCGGTAGTCTCCGATATCAATGGCACGTCCAGCCGCGCTATACTACAAGCAATAATAAATGGCGAAGAAGACCCCGAAGTTCTGGCAGAGCTTTCTCAGGGTAAGCTGAAGAATAAAAAGGAAGATCTAAAGCGCGCTTTGAAAGGGTTGATCAATGATCATTTGAGAAAGATGCTGGAAATCCAGTTAAGACATATTGATTACCTCGATGAAGAAATACAAAGATTGGACGAAGAAATCAAAAATCGTATGCTCCCTTTTGAAGAGGACCTGGCACTGCTGGATACGATTCCCGGAGTGGGAAGAAGGACTGCCGAACAGATAATTGCCGAAATCGGAACCAATATGGACCAGTTCCCCTCCGCCGCTCATTTGTGTTCATGGGCAGGGCTGTGTCCAGGTCAGAATGAAAGCGCAGGTAAGCAAAAGTCTGCCAGGACTCGAAAAGGGAATAAAAAATTGCGAAGTGTTCTTGTAGAAGCTGCCCGGGCCGCCTCCAGATCAAAAGACACTTATCTTTCAAGTCAATACCACCGCATCGCTGCCCGAAGAGGTTCGAACCGGGCAGCAGTCGCGGTAGCTCATAGTATTCTGACTATAGTTTACCATATTCTCAAGCGAAAGCAACCTTATATTGAACTTGGTCCCAACTATTATGAAGAGAAAAGGCGCGACATGGTCATCCGCCAGTCTTTGAAGAAGCTTGAATCTCTAGGTTTGAAGGTCACGGTCGAAATGGTAGCGTCTTAACTTTTTAGGCGTTTATTATTTCGTTTATATAGCTTCATTTTTTTCCCATATTTTTACATTAGGTATGGGCTTAGTTTTTTATTGCCTTTTTTCGGAACTTTATTTTCAGGATAGTTAGGCTAAAAACAGCGAAATCCAAATAGACCCTTACGACAGTAGAAAGGGTTTCAATCCCTTATAGTTAGGCTAAAAACCAATATTCGACGTGATAATCAAGTCGTTCTCCCTCGAGTTTCAATCCCTTATAGTTAGGCTAAAAACTATTTCTTACCTGGAGAAGGCGTATTTCCTACTGTTGTTTCAATCCCTTATAGACTCCCATGCCGCAAATGCGGCACAAGCAGAGGATGAAAATCCACTTTCATGATATAATCAGTATAGCGGCTGGTGAAGGCAGGTCGTTCCTACCT
>QGUT01000090.1 GCA_003242255.1 Bacillota bacterium | reverse complement strand
GATCTGGGTAATGACCGGCGGGGTGGAAGGGAAGTTCAGGGAAATATACGAAAAGCTTGAAAAACCGGTAGTCATATTGAGCGAGGGTATCAACAATTCCCTGGCTGCTTCCATGGAAATAATGTCCTACGTAAAATCCCGCGGTGACAGCGGTTACCTTCTTTACGGAAGCTCTCAAGAAACGGCGAAAAAGATAAACGAACTTGCACGCCTGGAAGAGGCAAGGAGCAGAATAAAAAATGCTGTGATAGGCAGCATAGGAGGTCCCTCCGATTGGCTCATAGATAGTGCGGTAGACTATAAAAAAGCCTCAAAAAGGTGGGGTACCCGTTTCATAGATATACCGATGGAGGAACTTTGCCGGTATATTGAAGATCAAGGAGAGGAAAAGTACGACGGTTACTTTGACGGCGCGGCGGTATTGGAGCCCACGCCGGACGATATCAAGGGTGCACACAGAATTTTTGTGGCGTTACGAAAGCTCGTATCAGAGCGGGGACTTGATGCCGTGACAGTAAAATGCTTCGACCTTTTGGGGAAGCTCAAAAATACCGGATGCACGGCCCTTGCTCGGTTAAACGATGAAGGGGTCGTGGCGGGCTGCGAAGGGGATCTGCCCGCTACCTTCACCATGTTTGCTGTCCGCGCCCTGACCGGTCAGAATTCCTTTATGGCAAACCCCTCCGCCGCCGACTTTTCGGAAAATACGGTGGTTTTCGCCCACTGCACCATACCTACCCGCATGGTGCGAAAATACAGGCTCAGGTCCCATTTCGAATCCGGCCTGGGGGTGGCCATTGCCGGAGAAGTACAGGAGGGTCCAGTTACGGTATTTAAGATCGGAGGCGAGGGCCTTGACCGGTTCCGCCTGTACAGAGGCACTCTGGTGAAGAATACGGAGAGCGAACAAAGGTGCAGGACTCAGATTGAAGTTCGGCTGGAAGTCCCCGTGAGGGAATTTCTCGAAAACCCTCTGGGCAACCACCAGGTGATAGTCAGTGGAGATTACGGCGCACTTTTTGATGCTTTTATGAAGTACATGAATCTTACTTGAAGGAGTTGCTTCAAATGCTCCATCCCACGAGATACGAAATCGCTGTTAAAAAGATCAAGGAAATGATCATGAAGGGAGAACTGAAGGAAGGCGAAAAACTCCCTTCTGAAATAGAATTTTCAAAAAAACTCGGCGTAAGCCGTGCTACACTCCGGGAAGCCTTTCGCATCCTAGAGGATGAGGGCTTGATAAAAAGGTACCACGGCGTTGGAACCTTCGTTTCGAAAATTCCGCTCATAAAAAGCGGGATGGAGGAACTTGCCAGCATAACCAAACTCATAGAAAGGCAGGGTATGAAGCCCGGGACCAAAGACGTGGTGATAAAAAAGGTCCGGCCCAGCGAGCGGGAAGCTTCAATGATGGGAATTTCTCAGGATGAAGAAATCTACAGGGTCGAAAGGGTCAGGACCGCCGACGGAATTCCAGTGCTGTTTTGCATCGACCGGATACCCGCACGGTTTGTGAAAAAGGAGTTCAAGCTGGAAAAAGAGTCGCTTTTTGACTACTTGCAGGAAGACCTGGGCATATACATCGCCTATGCCGTATCGGACATAGTCCCCGTCAGGGCGGAAATAGCAGGCGTATACAGGAAGTTAAACCTCAAGACGAAATCTGCAGTGGTACTTCTTCTGGAACAGCTCCACTACGACGAAAAGGATAACCCCATCTTTTATTCTTCCAATTTCTTCTCTCCCGAAAAGTTCAGATTCTACATAGTGCGGAAAAGAAAATAGGGGGTATCGTATGTTAGACGAAAAAAGGCTGGTGGAAAAGGCCATAAAGGCGATGGAAAACGCTTACGCTCCTTACTCTGGCTTCAGGGTAGGAGCGTGTGCTCTTGCTTCCGATGGCAGCGAATTTACCGGCTCTAACATAGAAAACGCATCTTACGGGCTTACCGTCTGCGCTGAAAGGGTGGCGCTCTTTAAGGCATATTCAGAGGGAAAAAGGAATATAGTTGCCTTGGCGGTGGCCGCAGGGGTGGATGAGCCGGTTTCGCCCTGCGGCGCCTGCCGGCAGGTGATCCTTGAGCTTGCGCCTGAAGCTATAGTACTTCTTTCCAACAGGGACGGTTCTAAGGTGATGCGCACAAGTCCAAAAGAACTTCTGCCGTATGGGTTTAAACTTTGATTTTTGAAAGGAGGGAAGCCTTTCATGTTTTTCGTCCCGGAGCTTATAGAAAAAAAGCGAAATGGAGGAAAACTTTCCAAAGATGAGATAAGGTACCTGGTGGAAGGGTATGTAAAGGGAGAAATTCCCGATTACCAGATGGCGGCTTTTCTAATGGCGGTATACTTCCGGGGCATGGACGGAGAGGAGACGGCAGAACTCACCCTTGCTATGGCCCGGTCCGGCGAAATGGTGGACCTTTCGGCTATCGAGGGTGTGAAGGTCGACAAGCACTCTAGCGGTGGGATAGCCGACACGACCACCCTGGTACTGCTTCCCCTTGCCGCTTCGGCGGGGGTAAAGGTGGCCAAATTGTCGGGCAGGGGCCTTGGCCATACCGGTGGCACTATAGACAAGCTGGAATCCATCCCGGGTTTTAATACCGAACTTTCTAAAGAAGAGTTTATTAGAATCGTCAACGAAATTGGTGCGGCCATCAGCGGGCAGTCGAAAGACCTGGTGCCGGCTGACAAAAAGCTCTATGCTCTCCGGGATGTGACGGCCACGGTCGATTCCATCCCGCTTATCGCATCTTCCATCATGAGCAAGAAAATAGCGGGCGGTGCAGACAAAATAATCCTCGACGTGAAATTCGGAAACGGTGCCTTCATGAAAAAGTACGAGGACGCATTGGAACTTGCGAAGACCATGGTGAAGATTGGGGAATTGGCCGGAAAACCAACGGTGGCGTACGTGACGGATATGGACCAGCCCCTTGGGATGGCAATAGGAAATGCTCTGGAAATCATAGAAGCTGCGGAAGTCCTGAAAGGGAGGGGGCACGAAGACCTTTTGAACCTTTCGCTGGAATTCGGCGCGGAGATGATGAGGCTTTCCGGTATAGAAGAAGATAAGGCCAAAGCAAGGGAAAAACTTTTGGAAAACATAAAAAGCGGCAAAGCCTTGGAAAAGTTCAAAGAAATTATTAAAAGACAGGGGGGCAACCCCAGCGTCCTGGAAGATTATTCTCTGCTGCCGGAGGCTAGATTCCGGTGTGAGGTTGAGGCACAGGAGGAAGGCTGGATCGAGAACATTGACGCGTTGAAGCTTGGTCTTACGGCTATGAAACTTGGAGCAGGCCGCCAGAAAAAGGACGACAGGATAGACCATTCAGTGGGAATATGGCTCGGCGGCAAAGTCGGAGACAGGGTGGAAAAAGGAAAACCGCTGGCTGTGATTTACGCCAACGATGAAGAAAAACTTAAGTGGGCTTTAAAAGAAGTAAAGGAGGCTTTCCGGATTTCTTCAAATAAGGTGGAAAAGAGGAAGCTGATAAGGGCAAGGATTACTGCAGAAAATATCGAAGAGTTTTAAAGGAGCGAGGTAGGGGAAGTATGATAAAAAGGGTAATACTTATTGTGCTAGACAGCGTCGGCGCCGGGGAGCTTCCCGACGCCGCTTTATATAGCGATGAAGGTAGCAACACCCTGGCAAACACAGCAAAGGCGGTCGGGGGGCTTAAGGTGCCGAATCTGCAAAAGCTTGGCCTCGGCAATATAATTGATATAGAAGGCGTGGCTCCAATTCCAGAACCAGAAGCATCCTACGGAAAAGCCGCAGAAAAGTCCGCCGGAAAAGATACCACCACCGGCCACTGGGAGATCGCGGGGATCATATTAGAAAAGCCCTTCCCCGTATACCCCCAAGGTTTCCCTCCAGAGATAATAGAAGAATTCGAAAAGAGGATAGGAACAAAAACGCTGGGGAACCGGCCGGCTTCTGGAACTCAGATCATCAACGAACTCGGCGAGGAGCACATGAGAACCGGTTACCCCATCGTATACACTTCCGCCGATTCAGTTTTTCAGATAGCAGCCCACGAGGAGGTAATACCGCTCGAGCGGCTCTACGAGATATGCATGATTGCCCGGGAAATACTGCAGGGAGACCATGCGGTGTCGAGGGTCATTGCAAGGCCCTTCGTCGGCACTCCAGGGAAATTCGTCAGGACTTACAACCGGAAGGATTTTTCACTGAAACCCCCGCAGGAGACTCTGCTTGACAAGGTAAAAAAGGCCGGCATGGATGTGTACGCCGTGGGTAAAATATGGGACATCTTTGCCGGTCAGGGGATAACCAGGGAATACCATACCGAAGGAAATATGGACGGAGTGGATAAGATCCTTCAAGCCATGCGCGAAATTGAGAGGGGACTTGTCATGGCAAACCTGGTGGATTACGACATGCTCTACGGCCACAGGAACGACCCGCAGGGGTACGCCAAAGCCCTGGAAGATTTTGACGGGCGGCTCCCGGAGATTTTCGCAGAGTTGAAAAGCGAAGATGTGCTCATCATAACGGCGGACCACGGCTGCGACCCCACCACTCCGAGCACCGATCATTCGAGGGAATACGTGCCTGTTTTGGTCACAGGTAAAGCGATAAAAAAAGGAATAAATCTGGGCGTTCTTGACACGTTTTCGGACATAGGCCAGACAGTGGCGGACCTTTTAGGATGCGAAAAGCTCCCCAACGGGAAGAGTTTTAAATCCAAAATAATTGAGGAATCAAGGGGAGACCAGGTGTAGCTAGCTTCAATAGAAGCTTTAAGTAGAGGTGCCTTTCAGGGAGGTGTCGAACTTGAGTTATTACGATGAACTCAAAAAAGCTGTGGAATACATAAAATCCCGCGGGGTGCCGCAGCCGGAAATCGGAATAATCCTGGGCAGCGGCCTTGGGGATTTTGCCGACAGACTGGAGGAAAGATTTGCGATACCCTATGCCGAAATCCCCGGATTTCCGGTGTCCACGGTGAAAGGACACAAGGGGAATCTCGTCTTCGGCAGGGCAAGCGGAAGGCAAGTAACAGTGATGCAGGGAAGGTTCCACCTTTACGAGGGGTATCCGATTGATAAGGTGGTTTTTGCTACGAGGGTCCTGGGACTTTTAGGCATAAAGGCGCTGATAGTGACCAATGCCGCGGGAGGGATTAACGAGGGCTTCCGCCCGGGAGACCTCATGGTAATAAAAGACCACATAAACCTGACCGGGGAAAACCCGGCGGCGGGGGAAGAAATACCCGAACTTGGCCCGCGGTTCTTCGATATGACCTTCGCTTACGATGCGGAGCTTAGGGAAAAGGCTAAGATTATCTTCAATGAAGCCGGACTGGAATACAAGGAGGGGGTGTACGCTTTCATGAAAGGCCCCTCCTACGAGACGCCGGCGGAAATAAGGATGCTGAGGGTATTAGGGGCCGATGCGGTGGGCATGTCCACGGTTCCGGAGGTAATTGCCGCCCGGCAGATGGGAATTAAGGTACTCGGGATTTCCTGCATTACAAATATGGCCGCAGGAATTCTGGATAAACCCCTGTCCCACGCCGAAGTCCTGGAAGTATCCGAGAAAGTGAAGGAGAAATTCGTGAGGGTCCTCAGAGGGATTATCGGTAGGATATAATTAACTCTCAACCGAACACCCCCTCCACGGAGCGGGGTGTTGCTAATTTTTAGACACAGCTGAGTTAATTATGCTGTGAATCTATAATGGAGGGGAGAATAATGAACACCATAAGCGGCCGCATCGGAGGCCCGATAGGAGGATACAGCCTGGAATGCCGGGTGGACGACACTGGCATTTACGGCAGGCTGGGAGGCCCCATAATAGGCGCCGATATAAATCTGAAGAAAGACCAGGAAGGCAGGTTACTCGAAGGCAGGATAGGCGGGGCAGTCTTCGGAAAAGACCTGAGGATGGAAGTGGGCGGGGACTACGCCCGAGGCCGCCTCAACGGCAAAATAACCGGCAGGTGCGGCGGGGTTTTCGACGGATTTGACGTAGATCTTATTTTCCTTGCTGGCAGATTCGGCAGCAGCATTTTCGAGATGAGGTGCCTTATCTTTATCGCGCCGTTCTAGCGGCGGTAGCTTATTACTTTTATCTGGAATACCATAAAGAGGTGGTTCGAGCGGATCCAGAAGTGGATAAAATATTTTTCGGAACGGGAATGATTTCAACGCATTTCTTATTCTTTATATGAGCTTCCTGAGCTTAATCCTAGCTGGGTTATTAAAATATTTTGTCTTGAGGGAACCTTTTGGCAATCTAAAACGAATATATTAGAGAGAGGGAAATTCAAGTTCAGGAAGGGAGACCGGTTTTTATGGTAAATGTACTTATTCTGGCAGACGAAGATCATATCAGGGAATCTTTAAAGGAACTAGTATCTACGAATCCCCTCGTGAGTAAAATTTTTGATGTTAGTTCTACCAGTGAGGCGGTGAACATCGCAGAGAAGCGGTCTTTTGATATTGCGTTAATCTATATAGAGCTTGATGCTGAAGAAGGGTTAAACGGCATATATATAGCAAAGATAATGCAGAAGCTCAATCCCAAAACCTATATTGTATTTTTATTGGGCTATCCCCAATATACTATTGACTCCTTTCAGGTAACCCCTGATGATTTTATACTCAAGCCTTTTATAAGAGAGAGGATAAAGGAGATAATATCTACTTTGGCGACAAAAGTAGTGATGAAAGGAGAAAATTTGCTTAAAAGTTCTTATAGAATAAGGCTCAAAATGGGTAATGAAATACTATTTTTAAAGCCGAATGTCAATAGCGGATTTAAATTGACCCATTTTCAACGGTTTTAAATTGACCCACCCTAGCTTTTTTTAAATTTAAGCATTATTATGTGGGTTACCATACAATCCGGTCTTTAACCTATCCTTTAAG
>QGUT01000089.1 GCA_003242255.1 Bacillota bacterium | reverse complement strand
TTCTTTTTCGAGCTTTATCCCGTGTTTTCCAAGGACGTTGACCAGGGCGGCGGTGCCGGAGTGTTTGCCTATGAAGATCTTGCGCTCCAACCCCACCTCGGCGGGGTTGAATACTTCGTAGGTCTCGGGATGTTTTAAAGCCCCATCCACGTGGATTCCCGATTCATGGGCGAAGATATTGTCTCCCACCACCGGCTTCCAGGAAGGCAGAATTCGGCCGCTGGCCTTTGCCACGTACTCGGAAATCTCCTTGAACATCTCCTGTTTCAGCCCGTGGTCCATTTTTAAGGTATGTCTCAACGCCATGGCCACTTCTTCCAGGGCCGCGTTGCCTGCCCTTTCGCCCAGGCCGTTTACGGTGACTCCCGCATGGGTCGCCCCGGCTCTGATGGCCGCCACAGTATTGGCGGTGGCCATGCCGAAGTCGTTGTGGGCGTGGATTTCTATGTCCATGGCCGTCCTCTCTTTTAGCCTTTTAATTACGTCATAGGTAGACAAGGGGTCGAGCACCCCCACCGTATCGCAGAACCGAAACCGGTCGGCACCAGCTTCTTTGGCAGCCAGGGCGAAACTTACCAGGTACTCAAAGTCGGCCCTGGAGGCGTCCTCTCCGTTTACCGAGACGTACATACCTTCTTTTTTCGCAAATTCCACGGCTTTCGCCATTTGTTCGATGACCTGCTCCCTCGAAGACCTCAGCTTATACTTTATGTGCAGGTCCGACACCGCGATGGAAATGGCCACCGCATCCACGCCGCACCTTATGGATTTCGCAATGTCCTCTATTACCGCCCTGTTCCAGGCCATTACGCTGGCCT
Source organism: Bacillota bacterium (assembly GCA_003242255.1). GTDB lineage: Bacteria > Bacillota > Thermosediminibacteria > Thermosediminibacterales > Thermosediminibacteraceae > Fervidicola. The sequence continues at coordinate 6,096 of QGUT01000089.1, read as the reverse complement.
TCAATCCCGATCTGGCTATCTGGCGGATCGTCTCCTCCTCTTCAGTTCCCATCGCCGGAATGCCGGCTTCGATCTGGTCCACTCCCATCATGTCCAGGAGTCTGGCTATCATGACCTTTTCTTCCCGGGCAAAGACAACTCCCGCCGTCTGTTCGCCGTCCCTCAAGGTAGTATCGACCCAAAAGACCTTTTTTTTGCTATTTACACTCATCGCTCTACCCCCGTCAAATTTCTGTTTAATTGTATACAATTATACATATATCCACGGATTCTGTCAATAAAAAATTTTTGCAAGCCCAAACAAAAAAAAGCCCCTCTCTGGGGCTTATTCTCTCATAAAGGCTTTGCGCATCTCTTCCGCCTGCCGGGGGTCGAGCTGCGTTATCATCTTCATGAGTTCTGCCACGTGGTGCTTTTCATCATCGGCAATCTCGAGGAACAGCTTCTTTACCTGCGGATAGTGCGTCATCCGGGCGTGCCTCTCGTATTGATTAATGGCCTGAAGCTCGCCAATCAGGTCCTCCCTCAGCATTTCGAGGACCGTAGGCCGCTCATCTTCGTAATGCATCATCAACCCTTCGCCTTCCATATAAGCTCACTCCTTTTTTAATCTCCAATAATACAACTTATGAAAGCGAAGGGATTTTTGTTAACAAAACTTTATATCTTCTACATCCACCGCCGCCACTCCTATGCAGGTGTCCGCCGCGCCGTAATAGACGTATATTACTCCGTCCTTTTCGCAGGCGCCGCAGCTGAACACCACGTTGGGCACCAGGCCATGCCTCTCCCACTCCAGCTCGGGCTCCAGAATCGGAGCCTCCTGCCTTGCCAGGACCTTAGAGGGGTCCTCCCCATCGAGGAGGGCGGCTCCCAGCCGGTACACCTGGTTTTCATCCACGCCGTGGTAAATTAAGAGCCACCCCTGTTCCAGCTTTAGAGGCGGGCCGGCTATGCCAATTTTCCGGGAATCCCAGAAGCCCGGCCGGGGGGTCATGATAATCTCATGGCCGTGCCATGTCCTCAAATCGTCGGAATACGCTATCCATATGTTCGGGTGGCGCCGGTGGAAAAGCACGTATTTCCCTCCCACCTTTTCCGGCAGGAGGGCCGCATCCTTGTTGGGTTCGTCCAGGAGAATGCGCCGGCCCGACCAATTCACCAGGTCCTCCGATTCCACCAGGCTTATCCTGATATCGTCCCAGCTCCTCCCTCCGAAGGCGGTATAGAGCATGTAATACCTGCCTTCCAATTTCGTTATCCTCGGGTCCTCCACCCCCCACCCTTCTTGCTCGGTCGTTCCTACGAGGACGGGTTTTTCGTATCTTTCAAAATGGATACCGTCGAGGCTCCTGGCATAACCTATGGAGGATACAAATTTGTACCTTTCCTCGGGACGGGGAGTGTCGAGTTTGAGGGAAAAAATGTACTTGTATCTGCCTCTGGCCTTAAAGGATTTGCCTCTGCCGGTGAAGGGCTTTTCATCTTCGTATTCCTCCACCCTTTCCGACGTCCAGCTTTACGCCGATTCCGGGAAGGAAACTGCATACTTTCCCTGCAATCTCGCCCCTCATCAAGGCATCGGCTTCTTCAGTGACCAGGGCGTCGATTTCCAGCTGGACCGGAATCCATCCGTGGACTTTAGCGTAGGCCCTCTCGAAGGTGAAGGAAAAGGTGGCCCCCGAAAATTTCGCTGTCGCTTATCATTTTTATCGCAAAGTATAGCGGGTTTCGGCGCATGACGTAATCGACGGTGGCTTTAAGGTTTTTCTCCCTGCTGTATTTTATCAGTTCCTCCATCTGGCTCGGGACAAGGCTTCCCGGCTTTTCTAAGAATACGTTCTTCCCGGCCTCAAAAGCCCTCATCGCCAGTTCAAAGTGAAGATGGGGCGGCGTCGCTATGGCCACCACGTCTATTTCTGGGTCCTCCATGAGCTCCTCCGGCTCTGCGAATACCCGGTCTACGCCGAACCTTTCGCCGAAATTTCGGGCCTTTTCTTCATCGACGTCGCACACTGCCTTGAGTTCCAGCAGCCCGGCGCCTTTTTCTTTTATGGCTCCGGCTATGACCCCGGCAAACCAGCCGAGCCCGACAAGGCCCACTCCCAACCGCAACCCTGCCCACTCCTCCTTTCCAGAACCCGTTAAATCTGCTCTTCCATCACGCACCTTCCCCCCGAAATCTTTACCCCTTCCAGCTCCAGCAGGAATTTCTTTATTTCCAGCCCGCCACCGTATCCCACCAGGCTACCGTCCCTGCCCACCACCCGGTGGCACGGCACCAGGATAGGCACGGGATTTCGGTTGTTGGCCATGCCTACGGCCCTAGCCGCTCTGGGGTTTCCCAGTTCCTCGGCGATTTTTCCGTAGCTTTTTACTCTGCCGTAAGGAATTTTTATAAGCTCGGACCACACCCTCTTCTGGAAGGAAGTCCCTCTCAGGTCCAGGGGGACGGAAAAATTTGTCCTGATCCCTTCGAAGTACTCCTGAAGTTCTTTCCGCAGCCTTTCGATAATTGGATTGTCGAAATACGACATTCTATCTTCTAAGATGTAGCATTTCCCGTATAAATTTTCTAATTCTTTGACAAAGCATTTTTTATTTTCATCGGGAAACCCCAATCTTAGAACTCCCTGTTCACTTGCCGCCGCCAGGAATATACCCAGGGGAGTTTTTACAGATGCTACCAATATCATTTATCCCACTCCTTTTATAAATAAAAACTATGTTAAAAGTTGTTAAATTTTTTTAAATGTGATATATTATTAATACCAATTAGATTTGCCGGAAAGGAGGATAGACAATGGGAGACATCTTCGAAGCCGTAAGAGAGGACATCGCCGGAGAACACTCCGCTATAATCCAGTACCTTTACCACGCCTATGCCACTTCGGACGAGGAACTCAGGGGCAAATTGGAGTCCATCGCCAGAGACGAAATGAGGCACTTTAAGTGGCTGAACGAATGGCTGGTCAAGAACGGACAAAAGCCTTCCATAGATAGAGCTCCTGTCATCAGCACCGGCAGCTTAAAATCCTTGATCGAAGCGGACATTAAAGCAGAGGAAGACACCATAAAGCAGTACATAGAGCACAAGGCCATGACCGACGACGAAGAGTTGATCGCCTTAATAGACAGGATAGTCGCCGACGAGAGGTCCCACAGGGAAGAATTCGCAAAGATACTGGAAGAATTGGAATCCCGGGATGATGCGGAAACCGGAAATCCCGCCGAAGAAAAGTCCGGTCCTCAATTAGCAGCCCACGAAGCCGCCCTCCTGCAGCAGGCTCTTGAGCACGAATACACCTCACTTTTACAGTACCTGTACCACTATTTTACCACGGGCGGCAGCGACGAGTACGAAGACTTTTCGATTGACGAGATGAAGCACTTCGGATGGTTTGCGGAAGCTCTGGCCGAAAGAGGCTTTCAGCCGCTCCTGGAGCACAGGGTCGAAGAGTTGAAATCAGACCCCGAATCGGCGGCAAAAAGCAATCTGACTTTGGAAGAACAGGCCATCAAAAAGTTTAACGAAGCCAGAGAAAAAATCCAGGACCAGGAAATAAAGGATATCTTCGACCTGGCTCTGGAACATGAAACTTACCACGCCTTTTCCCTCAAGAAGGAACTGGAAAAACTTAAGAAGCTGTCCGGTAAAAGGTTCACCGTGGGCAGCTTAAAAGATAATGGAAAGGAGGAAAAGCGGTAAATCCGCGAAAGCTATGGCCGATTACATTGGACGTTCCCAGTCACCCCTAACCGACGAACAATGGGATGCTTTGGAAAAAGCCGTCGTAGAAGGAGCTAAGAGGTACCTGGTGGGCAGGAGGTTCCTGAACCTTTACGGCCCGCTGGGAGCTGGCGTGCAGTACATGGAATTTAAGAGCTACGCCGGAGACTTCAACGCAGTCGTCGACTGCGTGGGCGAAAGCGACGAAAACGCCCTCCATTCTCCCTCTAGGTGCGTCAAACGGATTCCCATGATTTACAAGGACTTTAAGATCGAATGGAGAGACCTGGAAACTTACGAAGCCCAGGGACTTCCCATCGACACCACTCCCGCCGAGATGAGCGCCGCTTTCGTCGCTCAGATGGAAGACGAGCTCATCTTCAACGGCAACCCCCAGTTCGGAATTGAAGGGTTGCTCACCGCCGAGGGAAGGTCCACGGTGCCGATGGGCAACTGGGACGAGGAAGGAGGGGCTTACGAAGACGTTCTCAAAGCCCAGGAACTCCTCGCCAGCAAAGGCTTTTATGAACCTTACGCCCTGGTGTTAAGCCCGCAGCTCTATTCGAAGCTTATACGGGCTTATAAAAATACCACCTATCTGGAAATAGATCTGATAAAGAAAGGCATCACCCATTGCATCCACAAATCCCCGGCCATAAAGGGGAAGAAGGCCGTGCTCCTCGCCTGCGGCCCTGAGTACGTGGACCTGGCCGTATCGCAGGACATCAGCCTGGCCTTCCTGGAGACCTCGAAGATGAACCACTACTTCCGGGTGTTTGAAGTGGTAGTCCCGAGGATCAAGGTGCCGGCCGCCATCTGCACGATTGAAGGTTAAAAAGCTTCTATGAGGAGGTTTTAAGCATGAAAAAATGGGTCTGCAAGCTGTGCGGTTACGTATACGACCCGGAAGAAGGAGACCCCGAGAACGGCATCGCTCCGGGCACTCCTTTTGAAGAATTGCCCGAGGATTGGACCTGCCCGGTCTGCGGTGCGGGCAAGGAAGAGTTCGAAGAAGAATAGTCTTAATGGCCCCCATCAGGGGCCTTATTTTGCACGCCCTACTCCGAAATCCTACCGTCAAACTAAATCAACGTCTTCGATACGAAGATATACTCGGCCGGCAAATTCTGCAAGGAAGAGAAGGCCGATTACGAGCTTATCGACATCGACCGCGACCGAGGAATTTACAGGAAAATTTTCTTTAAAGGCGGGCAGCCGGTGGGCGTCATATTGTTGGGAAATGTCAAAGGCGGAAATAAAATATCGAAGGCCATCAAAACCGGCGTTCGATTCGATAATTTGAGCGAAATCAGGAATTTCGACGAATTTTTACAGAAGCTGGAGGGATGAAGGTGAAGGAAATATTGGAAAAGGCCCTTGAGTTCGAAGAAGAAGGTTACGACTACTACATGAAGATCGCATCTCAGGTTGCGAATCCTCTGGCCAAGAGGCTCTTCCAATCGCTGGCCTTTCAGGAGAAAAAGCACAAAGAGGTCATCAAGGATATCTACGAAGCCCACAATTTCGACCTGGTGAAAGATTACAAATCCGACCCGGAGGCTATCGAGCGAGAATTAAAGGACCTATTTTCCCACCTCGAAGAATCCGAGAAGACCATACCCCTCGACCACATCGAAGGCTACAGGCTGGCAATGGATATGGAAAAGAGAGGCTACGAGATGTACCGCAAATTTTACCAGGAGGCCCAGTCGGAGGCGGAAAGGAAATTTTTCCAGGCCCTCATGAACGAAGAGAGGGAACACCTGAATTCTCTGGACAACGTCTACCGATTCCTGACGGGCACTGAAGAGTGGTATGCGGAGGAAGAGAGCAAGGTGTGGAACTGGATGAATACATAAAGGAGGCTTTAAAGCCTCCTTTTTTACATGCTCTCTTCGTAAATCCTCACTATGTCGTCGAAGGTGACGTTCCCCGGCGTACAAGACAGATTGTGTACCATGTGATTCCTTGCGTTTGTTGCAAGCTTTTCTATATCTTCCTTCTTTACCCCGAAGGTTGAAATGCTCTCGGGCAGGCCCAGATCTCTTATCAGAGTGGTTATGGCATCAATCGCCCTTTCCGCTGCTTCCTCTTTCGAAAGGTTTGCCACATCCACCTTCATGGCCTCCGCCACTTTCGAAAGTTTTTCTGAAGCATGGGGCTTTACGAAGTTCAAAAAGCCCCTGGCCAGAGGCGCCAGCCCTTCGCCGTGGTGGACGTCAAAATAGCTGCTCATGGGATGTTCCAGGGCGTGGAGCGCGCAGACCCCCACCTGGCCCAGGGGTATGCCGGCTAGAGTACTGGCCATGGCCATCCTGTCCGGGCTTTCCTCATCGGGCTGGGGACACCCTTTTCCAAAATTCCCG
>QGUT01000088.1 GCA_003242255.1 Bacillota bacterium | reverse complement strand
GCAGCCAGCAGAGCTCTTTTTCCAGGAAATAAAGCGGCTAACTTCTAAATTTCAAAATTCATGATTGAGAAACCCAACATCATTCGGGTTTCCAAAAAATGTGTCGCATTTAATATTGCAATTTAAGTGTTAAATTTATGATAAAATGGCCCGGTGAAAATTCACCGGGCCATTTTGATTCTTACTCGGCTTCTGGATACCTGGGCCGTGCAGTGTAGTGTGTGTGCAGGAGTTGGTGGGCCTTTTCGCTGAGCGGTTTTCCCAGGAACTCTTTGTAAAGCTCCTGAATTGCCGGGTTCTCGTGGGACTTCCTCAAAGGCATATTCCGGTCAACTTCGTAGATGGCGTTGCCGCGGACGGCTCTGTAGTCCACATCGAAGCGCTCGTCGGCGCTCAATATGGGCTGTCCGCCGCCCCCCACGCAACCGCCGGGGCAGCCCATTATCTCGATAAAGTGGTATTCGGCTTCCTTATTCTTTATCTTGTCCAGAAGTTTTCTCGCATTTCCTAAGCCGTGGGCAACCGCCACTTTTACTTTCATGCCGTTTATCTGTATTTCGGCCTCCTTTATTCCTTCTACCCCACGGACGCTGGTAAAATCGATGTTTTCAAGTTCTTTCCCTGTTACCACTTCGTAGACCGTCCTCAACGCTGCTTCCATCACGCCGCCGGTGGCACCGAAAATGGCTCCTGCGCCTGTAGAAATGCCGAGGGGAGCGTCGAATTCCTCATCCGGCATCGCCGCCAGGTTAATGCCGGCCTCCTTGAGCATCCTCGCGATCTCGCGGGTGGTGAGCACTACGTCCACATCCTGGTAGCCGCTGGACCTCATCTCAGGCCGCTGGCACTCGTACTTTTTGGCAGTGCACGGCATGATGGACACCACGAAGATCTTGGAGGGATCTATCCCCATCTTCTGGGCGTAGTAGGTTTTGGCTACCGCCCCGAACATCTGCTGTGGCGATTTGCAGGTGGACAGGTTCTCCAAAAATTCCGGGTAGTAGTGTTCGCAGAATTTTATCCAGCCCGGGCTGCAGGAAGTGATTAGCGGAAGCTTTCCTCCGTGTTCAAGCCTTTCCAAAAACTCATGTCCTTCCTCCATTATGGTGAGGTCCGCGCCAAAATCCGTATCGAAAATTTTATCAAATCCGAGCCTTCTCAAAGCCGCCGGGATTTTCTTTGTGACTATGGAGCCTCTTCCCATTCCGAACTCCTCGCCCAGGGATACCCTGACGGACGGCGCTATCTGGACTATGACGTGTTTTTCGGGGTCCGCCAAGGCCTGCCACACTTTATCGGTATCGTCTTTTTCCTTCAGAGCGCCTACGGGGCACGCCATTATGCACTGCCCGCAGTTTACGCAGGCCACTTCGGCCAGGCTTTTGTCGTAAACCGGAGCCACCATGGTTCTGAATCCCCGGTGGTTGGGCGAAATTACTCCGACTCCCTGCACTTTGTGGCAGGCGCTGACACATCTGCGGCACAGGATGCACTTCGAAGTATCCCTTACAATGGACGGCGAGAAGTCGTCGTACCTCGCTTCGTGCTTTTCTCCGGTAAACCGTATCGACCTTACTCCAAGTTCTTCCGCCAGCTTCTGGAGTTCGCAGTTGAGATTGCGCACGCATGTCGGGCATTCGAGGTTGTGGTCTGACAGAAGCAATTCCAGAGTCACTTTCCTCGATTCCCTTACCGCCGGGGTATTTGTATAAACCTCCATCCCCTCCGATACGGGGTAGACGCAGGCGGCCTGAAGGGCTCTGGCACCTTTGACTTCTACCACGCACATCCGGCACGCCCCGATTTGGTTCACGCCTTTGAGAAAGCAAAGTGTGGGTATCTTCTTGCCTGCTTTTCGGGCGGCCTCAAGGATGGTTGAACCTTTTGGAACCTGAACTTTTTCGCCGTCTATCGTCAAATTGACCATTTCCATCTTTTAATCCTCCCCTTTGCCCTTTATTTCTTCACAACTGCTCCGAACCGGCATCTTTCCATGCAGCTGTTGCACTTAATGCACTTTGACTTATCTATCGAGTGCGGCTGTCTGCGCTCGCCGGAAATCGCTCCAACCGGGCAGACTTTTGCGCAAAGCCCGCATCCCTTGCACTTCTCCGCATCTATTTCGTAACTTATGAGCGCCCGGCAGGCACCCGCAGGGCATCTCTTCTCCTTTATATGGGCTTCGTACTCGTGCCTGAAGTACCTCAAAGTCGAGAGCACCGGGTTCGGAGCTGTCTGCCCTAAACCGCACAATGCGGAGGCCTTTATGCTATTGGCCAGTGTCTCCAAACGCTCTATATCTCCTTCTTGACCTTCGCCGTTGGTTATCCTCTCCAGAATCTCCAGCATCCTCTTGGTACCGATCCGGCAGGGCGGGCACTTGCCGCAGGACTCGTCCTGGGTGAAGGTCAGGAAGAACTTGGCGATATCCACCATGCAGGTGTCTTCGTCCATCACTATCATACCGCCGGAGCCCATCATAGAACCTGCCTGGATTAAGGTGTCGTACTCAATGGGCATGTCGAGGAGTTCCGCCGGGATGCAGCCTCCCGAAGGTCCGCCGGTCTGGACCGCCTTGAATTTCTTGCCGTTCGGGATGCCGCCGCCTATGTCGTAGATCACCTCTCTCAACGTCATCCCCATCGGTATTTCCACAAGACCCGTGTTGTTGATCTTGCCGCCTATGGCGAACACCTTCGTGCCCTTGCTTCCTTCGGTCCCGATGCTGGCAAACCAGTCGGCGCCGTTTAAGATTATCGGCGGGATGTTGGCGTAAGTTTCCACGTTGTTTATCAAAGTCGGCTTGCCCCAAAGTCCTTCCACTGCGGGGAAGGGTGGCCTCGGCCTCGGCTCGCCTCTTCTTCCTTCGATCGACGCCAGCAGGGCCGTCTCCTCGCCGCACACGAAAGCTCCGGAACCGAGCCTGAGGTAAATGTCAAAGTCGAATCCGGTTCCCAGGATGTTCTTGCCTAAAAGCCCTCGGTCCCTGGCCTGTTCGATAGCGATCTCGAGCCTCTTTACCGCCAGGGGGTATTCGGCACGGACGTATATATAACCTTCCTTCGCCCCTATGGCGTAGCCGGCTATGGTCATGGCTTCGAGCACCGTGTGCGGGTCTCCCTCCAGTATGCTCCTGTCCATGAAAGCACCGGGGTCGCCTTCGTCTCCGTTGCAGACCACGTATTTTATATCACCTTTGGCTTCTTTAGCAAACTGCCACTTTTTCCCCGTGGGGAAACCTCCGCCTCCCCTGCCCCGGAGGCCCGACCTGGTAACTTCGTCGATGACCTGCTGGGGCGTCATTTCCGTCAAGGCTTTGGCCAATGCCTTGTAACCGTCATTGGCTATATACTCTTCTATAACTTCGGGGTTTATGAGTCCGCAGTTTCTGAGGGCTATTCTCTTTTGCATCTTATAAAAGTTAATATCGGTCAGAGCTCTCATCCGCTCTTCTGCGGTGTGCTCTTTGTAGAGCAGCCTCTCCACCGTTCTGCCTTTTATCAGGTGTTCTTCCACTATCTCCGGCACGTCTTCCACTTTTACCTTGCAATAGTAAGTGCCTTCAGGATAGATTATGATGTTGGGTCCCAGTTCGCAAAGGCCGAGACAGCCGGTAAGCAGCACTTTTACCTCTTTTGAAAGACCTCTCTTTTCTATTTCCTTTTCAAAAGCTTCCATGACCGATTCGCTGCCGGAAGCCGTACATCCGGTCCCCCTGCAGACGAGTACATGCGCCCTGTAAAACTCCATTTTAATCCCCTCCGAGCGTAAAAATGTTTTTTATATATTTGGAATTACCCATTCGTCGATGACCTGGTTGTTGACCACGTGCTTTGCCACAATTTGCCTTGCCTTTTCAGGATCTACGTTGACGTAAGTCACCTTCGGCTGGTCGGGCTTTATAACGTCCACCAAGGGTTCAAACCTGCACATTCCTATACAACCGGTCTCGGTGACGATCACATTGGTGAGATTTCTCTTTTTTATCTCATCCAAAATTGCCGTCAGGACTTCTCTCGCCCCCGCCGATATGCCGCAGGTACCCATGCCCACCACTATACGCGTCTTGTTCTCGTTGTCCTTGCGCAGATTTATTAGTTCTCGGGCCTGTTCCCTTATTTTTTCTAGTTCTTCTATGGACTTGATGACCGCCATCATTCGGCACCCCCATTCAAATTGTCCAAATTTTCCTTTATAAATTTTGAAATCCAGTCGATCACCAGAGGATGATTTACAGGTATTTCCTGAAGCCTGGCTTTCATATCCTTGGTGTTTAGAGAAAATTCCCTGTCATCTTTCACGTGGGTGTATACAAAATCTACTTCCGGGTGAAGGGCCACCAGAGCGGACATGGTTTTAGCCATATCTCCGAGGGGCTGCAGGTCGATGTGGCTCTTCTGAAACCACGCTCTTACTGTGGTCCCGTGGCCAGGGATCGACTCTATCGTCAGGCCTCCTCCCGCTGCTTTTGCTGCCTGGGAAAGCAGCGGAATGCCTAGCCCCACCTTTCTCTCCGTCCTGGTAGTAAAAAAGGGATCGATCACTTTTTTGACGGTTTCCTCGTCCATTCCACTGCCGTTATCTTTTACCTCTATGGACAAGAGGTCTTCCTCCGAGTCCTCAACGATTTTTATTTCAACTTCGGTGGCACCCGCCCTCAGGGAATTTTCCACGATGTCAAGTACGTGCAAAGATAATTCCTTCATCTCCCTCACTCATAATTTTTAAGAATTTCCGGCACTTTGTCCGGCGTCATACGACCGTAGACGTCGTCGTTAATAATCACAACCGGCGCAAGCCCGCAGGCACCGACGCACCTGCATGCATCCAGCGAAAATTTCACGTCGTCGGTGGTATCCCCTACTTTTATCCCCAGTTCCTGCTCCAGTCTGGCCAGAACTTTGTCTGCGCCTTTTACGTAGCACGCCGTGCCGAGGCAGATTCTTATCTGATATTTTCCTCGTGGTTTCAGGTTGAAGAATGAGTAAAAAGTAACCGTGCTGTAAACTTCGCTGAGCGTCACATTTAGCGCTTCGGCCACCATCTTCTGCACCTCGATGGGAACATATCCCACGATCTTTTGAGCTTCCTGCAGCACCTGAAGCAAGGCCCCTCTCTGCCCTTTGTACCTTTCAAGCATCTTTTCGACTTCTGCCAGTTTTTCCGCCAATGCTGTATCCTTTTTGGCCGTAAGTTCCATGGCCATCAACCCTCCTGCTCTGTTTAATGTTATTGTCTATACATTCACATATGTGTTTTTTATAAAAAGATTTCCTTAAAGGTAACCCTCCTTCCACCCCAGCCTTTGAAGGCTCTTTTTACTTCTTCAAAAGTGGGCTCTTCCAGGAGAAAGCAGGTTCTTATATATACCATATCTCTAAGGCAATGGGCATCCGAAGAAAATACAACGGGATATTTTGCAAATACTGAAGGAAACCTGGATCGGGCTTCATCCACCGATAAATTTTTAGAGAACTCAACGGCATCCAATTTCATGTATTCCGGTATAAAGCCCAGTTGCCCGATTAAGCTAAAACTCATCCTGTCCACATGGGCCGGGATAAAAATTCCGCCGAGATCAAAAACTTTTTCCGCCACTTCATCCACCGAAAGGTCCACCGACGCGATGAGCAGCTTCTCTTCCTCATCGATTACGTTTCCCATTTTATCCACGACGTACTGGCGGCCCAACCGCTCGGGGTCGTTTTTCCTGGGTGGAAGGTGTTCATACAGGAAATCCTGAAAATCCATCGCTACTTCAAGATTTTCAAAGTAGCAAAGAACGTGTACTTCTTCTTTTGTCTGCACCTCAATCCCCGGCAGCACCAACCCATCAAAACCGCGGGATGCTTCTACCATGGCCGGCAAGTTCCTGGCGGAATTATGATCGGTTATCCCTATAACCTTTATCCCCAAGAGCTCTGCCATATTTAAAATATTGGGAGGAATCATCTCGTCTTCCGCACACGGAGAAAGGCACGTGTGCACATGAAGGTCTGCGGGAAATTCTTTCATCATTTTCCCTTGCTCCTAGAGAGCACATTATACAATATTCCGCAGAGTTCATAAACCGGTTTGTCGGATGAAAAAATTGGTATATTTTCTTCCTGTGCTTTTCTCAGCGTATTTTCCTCTATCTCTACGCCCTCCGCAACTACTATCCCCGCCAGGCCGAGAAGGGTAGCAACAGCCACAATGTTGGGATGGCTCTGCACCGTAATCCAAATCTGATTTTCGGCCGCATGCCCCATCACCCAGCTGAGGAGGTCCGACGCATAAGCCCCCGTAACGACCCTGTCAAGGTTCGTTCCCTTAGTCATAAGGTTCAGTGAAAGTTCCTTGCTTATCTCCTCTAGAGTCAAAATCCTCACCTCCTTCTTCGAATTAACCTTCCATGGTAGGGGGCAATTTCTGAGAAAGTTCCATGACTTCTTCTACCAATCGCCTGACTCTCTCCCTCAGCTTAAAGACGCAGTCGTTTTCGCTGGCCCTGCCCTGGACTATATCTTCGGCCAACGCCCTGCAATTAGGTGATCCGCAGCTCCCGCAATCAAGGCCGGGCAATTCTTTCAGAATCCTTTCCAAAAGTTCCATTTTTTTAATGGCTTTGACCATATCTTCGTCCAGCTTCATGGCTGGAACCGGCTTAATTTCTTCATCTAAAGAATAATAACCTCTCGCAAAGTCCACTATTACAGATGATTCTTCGATTCCGGTCTCTCTCTCAAGATTTTCTGCCAGCTTTTTCAATCTCACGCCGGCTATAAACCGATTTTCGAGTGCTAACACTCCCCCTATACATCCACCCCTGCACGCCTGCAGTTCGAGATAACCTATATCGGCGAGCCTTCCCAGTTCCACTTCTTCCAGAACCTCGATGCAATTTTGTATTCCATCGACGGCCAACCGGTCGCCGACACCTAGA
>QGUT01000262.1 GCA_003242255.1 Bacillota bacterium | reverse complement strand
AGGTAGTAGAAAAATTCAAGAAGTCCTCTTCCTACGACCTTCAAAAAAAGAACCGCATTCTGAGGACCCTGCTTTTAAAGGGAGAAGTAGAGTGGATTTTATACCAGCTCGCGGTGCTGGTGCCGCCGGTAATATTTTTACTGAGCTTGAGGGGATTCGTCAGGCCTGTTGCGATTCCCGTATATATAAATTACCTGCTTAAATCATTCGTGTTTATTTATGTGGGATTCACCTACTACATATATTTCCGGTACTTAAAATACATGAAAGACCGGGGGCTTCCCAATAAAATAAAGGCCATAGTGGAACTTCTGGCCCTGCCGGTAGCCGGATTTTTGCTGCCCCTGCCCTATTCGTACGCTCTGGTGCTGCGCGCCCTCAACCGTCAGCCGAAGACATGGTGCAAAACCCCGCGCACCAGGGAAGTTCCCGACGTCTCCCTTACGGCGTCCCGACAATAATCTGCGGAACGGAATTGAAAACCGCCCGCGAAACAAAGGCAGGCGGTTTTTTTGTCTTGCCTCACGGATGATGTTTCGCCAGCACTTTAATAATGGCCAAATTGGGCAATAAGGCGAGAGCTGAAATCAACCACGTCGTCTCCATAGAAGCAAAGTCGGCTATGAGGCCCATCACTACCAGCGACAAGAAGTTGGCCGCTCTCGACAGCATCGAATCCAGCGAGAGAAGGGTCGCCCTTTCGTCGCTTTTTAGAGCCTCATTGATGTAACCTTTCTGCAACGGCTGGATGACCCCGAGGAAAACTTCGAAGGCCAAAAATAGCAGCAGAACCGTGATAAAATGTTTATACAAGGAAGCCGTGAAAATTATGGCAGAAACCCAAGCTACGGCGGAAAACAATATCTTTAACCTGTAGTTGCCCGTTTTGGGCAGCTTTTCTAATATAAAATTGCCTAACAGATTTGCTAGTTTTATAAAGACCCAGATCCACCCCAGTACCCAAAAGCCTTCACCGGATAAACGATTGAGATAGGGGGACCAATATACGAAAACTGGTGAAAAGCAAAAGCTCAGAATCATGTTGAAGGTAAGTATATATTTCAAAAAAGGATGGGTAAAAATAAAGTCCGCACTGTCTTTTACGATGGCCGATATTTTGCCCAGGCCTTCCCGAAAATTTATCCTGCCGGTACCGCCAATCTTATCATCCACGCACAAAGCTGCTATAAGAACATAGAGCATCGATGAGACCGCCGAAAGTCTCCAAGGCAATGCCAAATCCACACTGGCAAGGTACCCTCCCAACAAACCCGATACTATCATGGATAAATTATTTATCTTATCCGACCTCACAAAAATTTTATCTAACTCCGGCCCCGTCAAATAAGAGTTATTTACCATCCAGGCGTCTAAGGTACCCGACTCGAAGGCAAAACTCAGACCCCACAACAACTGAGCAATCCCGAACGCCCACGGGGTGTTTCCAAAAGAAAAGATGGCCATCGAAAGGCTCAAAAATACTCCGGCTAGAATCAGGGCCTTCCTGTAGCCGAAAGCGTCCCCATACGCCCCCGTCGGTATTTCCATGACGAAGACACTTACCATAAAAAGCGAACTTAATACATTCGTGAGGAATTTGCTTATGCCGAAACTATAAAAGAAAAGGGCGTAAGTCGCTCCTATAAATCCCTGGTGGATGTAGAACAGCAAATTGAGTATATAGTAAATTCTTATAATTTCGAGTTCATCTCTGGATAATCTCGGGTTATTTTTCATGCTTGAGCCCCTTTTCCAATCTGGCATTACCTGCCGCTACGCGTCAGGTTCTCCTGCATATTTCTTAATTTTTCCGCCAAATTGTGTTTCATATAATATTTCTAATTTCTTCGACATAGGATATCTAAAATTATATTATCGCAAGCATCGAATTGCAATATATAGTTC
>QGUT01000087.1 GCA_003242255.1 Bacillota bacterium | reverse complement strand
GTCCAGAGGGATTTCTTCGGGCCTTAAATTTATGCCCCGCCGCTCCCGCACCAATTTCAAAGTCTCGCCGATTACGGTCAGGAACCGGAGGCCCAGGAGGTCTATTTTAACGAGGCCCAGTTCCTCTAGGGCGTACATATCGGCCTGGGTTATGATCTCCTCCCCCGAGGCCCGCCGGAGGGGCACGTACTCCGTGAGATTCCTGTCGGCTATCACGACCCCGGCGGAGTGCTGGGTCACGTGCCTCGGGAGCCCCTGGAGCTGGCGGGCTATTCCGAAGACCCGGCGGACGGAGGCATCGCTTTTCACCAGGTCGGAAAAATGGGGGCTTTCTTCCAGGGCCTCTTCCAGGGTCATGCGGGAATAGGGTATCAGGGAACAGGCCCTGTCGATTTTTTCATAATCGAGTTTCAGGGCCCGGCCGGTGTCCCGGAAGGCCGCCCGGGCCTGCAGGAGGGAAAAAGCCCCTACGTGGGCGATGCGCTCCGGCCCGAAGCGGTACCTTATGTATTCCAGCACTTCTTTTCTTCCGAAATGGCAAAGGTCCACGTCGATATCAGGAAGACTAACCCTCTCGGGATTCAAGAATCGCTCGAAAATCAGGCCGTACTTTATTGGGTCCACGTCGGTGATGCCCAGCACGTAGGCCACCAGGCTTCCCGCCGCCGAACCCCGCCCGACTCCCACGACAAAGCCCCTTTTGCGGGCAAAGTCCACTATGTCCTTCACTATTAAAAAGTACCCCGGAAAGCCCATGGCCTTGATGACGGAAAGTTCCATTTGCAGCCTTTTCTGGACTTCCTCCGGCGGCGGGCTGCCGAAGCGCTCGGCCATCCCTTTGAGGCAGAGTTCCTCCAGGTATTCCTCGGCCGTCTTGCCTTCGGGCAGCGGAATCTCGGGGAGCCTGGGCTTTCCCAGCTCAAGCTTTACGTTGCACCTTTCGGCTATGGCTTCGGTGGCTTTCAGGGCTTCCGGAACTTCCCGGAAAAGGGCTTCCATCTCTGCCGGGCTTTTGAGGTAATACTCCTTTCCCGTAAGGTGCAGGGCCTGGCCTAGGGAGGAGAGGGTCTGCACTGCCAGCAAAACTTTGTGGACGGCGGCGTCGGAAGGGACAAGGTAGTGGACGTCGTTGGTGGCCACCGTCCCGAGCCCCAGCTTTCGGGCGATGGCGTTGAGCCAAAAATTTACCTTTTTCTCGGAGGAAAGCCCGTGGTACTGGAGTTCGAGGAAAAAGCCGTCGCGGCCGAAGATGTCTTCGTACTCTTTTGCGGCTTCTTCCGCCCTTTTGACATCGCCTTTCAGGATGAGGTCGGCCACTTCCCCACGGATGCACGCGCTCAGGGCTATGAGGCCCCCGGAATAGGATGCCAGAAGTTCCTTGGACACTCTCGGGCGGTAGTAAAAACCGTCCAGATGGGAGCGGGTGACCAGAGATAGGAGGTTTTTCAGGCCTTTCTCGTCCTCGGCCAGCAGCACCAGGTGGTGGGGAGCTTCCTCTCCGCGCTTTTGAGTCATGTCATCCACCACGTAGACTTCGCAGCCCAGTATGGGCTTTATTCCCGCCTCGGTGCACAGCTTGTAGAAGGGCACCATGCCGTAAAGGCCTCCGTGGTCAGTCAGAGCAAGAGCTGGCATGCCCAGTTCCGAGGCCCTCTTTACTAACAGGGGAAGGCGGCAAAGGCCGTCCAGCATGCTGTACTCCGAATGAACGTGCAGGTGGCAGAAAGACATGACCATCATCTCCAAACATTTGTTTGGAAATATTATATACCTGTTCCCCGATTTTTAAAACAGGTAATTTGGGGAAAAATTTAATATGAAGACGGAAAATTGGAGGCTGGAGCGTTGATAGAAGCGGCGGCCGGAATGCTGGCAGGCGTCTCTTCGGCCTTTTTGGCTATGGCTCTGAACACCCAACTCGCCAAATATTCGAAAATGAGGGCTGTAATATTCGCAGGGCCGGTGGTCGAAGAAGTGCTGAAGACGTCGGCGGCGGCAGTTTTGGGAGGAAACCTGATTTTATCCCACTTCATTTTCGGGACGGTGGAGGCTGTATACGACGTCAGGAAAAAGGGGGATAGGAGGGCGGCGATCGCGGGTATATTGGCGGTGTTGAGCCAAACCCTTTTCGGGTCTGTAACGGTCCTGGCGTGGGGATATTTCAAAAGCCTGCCGGCCGGGATTTTTGTGGCCTGCGCCCTCCACGCGGGCTGGAACCACTGGGTGATGAAGCTGAGTTGTCAGAAGGAGTAATATTTTATATAATAAATACATAGTTTTTGGAAACAAAACGATGCCCTAATATTTATCAGAAAATTAAAAAATATATTTATAAAAGCAAAGGGAGAAAAGATGGATGTGCGAATTTTGTCTCGAGAGTTGAACGAATTAAAAAAGCTCATCGAAGAATTGAAAGGGGGAACTTCGGGACTTTTCGCCTACGGGCTTTCGGATTCGCAGCGGGCCTTCCTGATCGCTGCCATCAGGAAGGAAAGTTCCAGGCCCGCCTTGGTGGTGGCGCCCGATTCGCTGGACGCCCGAAGAATAGCCGACGACCTCGCGTTTTTCCTCGGGCCTAAAAATGTGGCCCTTTTTCCCGCCAGTTCGGTCATACCTTACGAGACGGTGGCCAAAAGCCCGGAATTCACGTCGCACAGGCTGAAAGTGATGAAGATGCTGCTCGAAGGTGAGAGTCCGGTAGTCGTAGCCCCATTGCAGGCCCTGATCAACAAGATGGTGCTGCCTGAAATTGTTAAAAAATTCACAATTCGGCTGGCCGTCGGGGAAACGATGCCGCTCGAGGAAATGGCGATGAAGCTTTCGTTTATGGGATACGAGAGGGTGGACATAGTCGAAGGACCCGGCCAGTATGCGGTGAGGGGCGGAATCGTGGACGTATACCCCATGACCGAGGAAAACCCCTACCGCATCGAATTTTTTGGGGACGAGGTGGACTCCATCCGGGAATTTTCGGTGGAGGACCAGCGCTCCATCGAAAAGCTCCAGGAAGTTTACATTTTTCCCGCGAGGGAGATGGTATTCGACAGGGAAACGGCGAATAAGGCGGCCGTAAGCATAGCCCGCGAGATGGAAGAAAGGAAAGCAGCCTTCGAGCGGACGGCCTCCCTCAGTGAGGCCCAAAAGCTGGAAGAAAAGATCAACGAACACATAGAAAAGCTGGAAAGTGGCGTGCTCTTCGAATCGGCCCAGCTCTACATTTCCCACTTTTACCCGCGCCTTTCTTCGATCGCGGATTATTTTTCCTCTTCCCCGGTGGTGATCCTGGTGGAGCCGGGGAAGATAGTGGAGAGTGCCAAAAACACCACCTTCGAGATAGAAGAGACGTACAAAGGGCTTCTGGAGAAAGGAGAAGTCCTCCCTTCGGTTGCGGAAATGTACTATCCGCCCTTTGAGGTCCTGGAAAATCTTTTAAAGGCCCAGACCGTCTACATTTCCATGTTGCCCAGGATTCCCGGGGAATTCGACGTGAGAGGTCTTTACTCTTTCCAGTTCCGGTCGGTGGCCACTTTCCACGGGAAGGCGGATCTTCTCGTGGAAGAGATCGGCGATCTGAAGAAAAAAGGGTACCGGATACTGATCCTGTCGGGGACGGGGGAAAGGGGCCTTCACCTGAAAAAAGCCCTGGAAGAAAAGGGCGTGAGTGCGGTATTCACGGGTTCGGTAGAGGGAGAGCTTTTGCCGGGGAATGTGGTGATCACGCCGGGTTCCGTGGAAAAAGGTTTTCTGATTCCGGAGATAAAGTTCGCCTTGATCTCCGACCAGGACATCTACGGAAAGCCCAAGATAAAGGCTAAAAGGCCCAAACTGCGGACAGGAGGCAAGAAGATCCATTCCATAGAAGAGCTGTCGGTGGGCGATTACGTGGTGCACATTTCCCACGGCATAGGGAGGTACCTGGGGATCGAGACCCTGGAAGTGGACGGGCAGAAGAAGGATTACTTTGCCCTCCAGTACGCCGGCGGGGACAAACTCTACGTCCCCACCGAACAGGTGGAGATGCTGCACAAGTACGTGAGCCCCGAAGATAAGCCTCCGAAGCTCAACAAACTGGGCAGCGGCGAATGGGCAAAGGCCAAAGCCAAAGTCAAAGAATCGGTAAAGCAGATGGCAAAGGAACTCCTGGAGCTTTACGCCGCCAGGCAGGCCATGAAAGGCTTTGCCTTTTCCCCCGACACGGTGTGGCAGAAGGAGTTCGAGGAAATGTTCCCCTACGAGGAGACCCCCGACCAGCTTACGGCTATAGAAGAAGTAAAGAGGGATATGGAAAGCGACAAATGCATGGATAGGCTCCTCTGCGGGGACGTGGGGTACGGGAAGACCGAAGTGGCCATGAGGGCGGCCTTCAAGGCGGTGATGGACTCCAAGCAGGTGGCGGTGCTGGTGCCCACCACCATTCTGGCGGAACAGCATTACCGCACCTTTTCGGAAAGGTTCGCGCCTTTTCCGGTGAAAGTAGAGGTCATAAGCCGGTTTAAGTCGAAGGCCCAGCAGAAGGCCATATTGAAGGATTTAAAAGCTGGGGCTATAGACATCATCATCGGCACCCACCGGTTGCTGCAGAAGGACGTAAAATTCAAAGACCTGGGCCTTCTCATCATAGACGAAGAGCAGCGGTTCGGCGTGGCGCACAAGGAGAAGTTAAAGCAGCTGAAAAAGAACGTGGACGTGCTCACCTTGACCGCCACCCCTATTCCCAGGACGCTCCACATGGCCATGACCGGAATCAGGGATATGAGCATAATCGAGACGCCCCCGGAAAACCGCTATCCGGTCCAGACCTATGTGGTGGAATACAGCGATTCCCTGGTGAGAGACGCCATAATAAGGGAGCTTTCGAGAGGCGGGCAGGTCTACTACGTCTACAACGTGGTGAACACCATCTACGAAGAGGCGAGGAGGCTTTCCGAAATAGTGCCCGAAGCGCGGATAGCCGTGGCCCACGGGAAGATGAGGGAAAGCGAATTGGAAGAGGTGATGATGGACTTCTACGAGCACAAGTACGACGTGCTGGTATGCACCACCATAATCGAGACGGGGCTGGATATACCCAACGTCAACACCCTAATCGTCGTTTCGTCCGACCGCTTTGGCCTTTCCCAGCTCTACCAACTGAGGGGACGGGTAGGCCGGTCCAGCGCCCAGGCCTTCGCGTACTTCACCTATAGAAAAGACAAGGCTTTGAACGAGACGGCCGAAAAGCGGTTGGCCGCCATAAGGGACTTTACCGAATTCGGCGCGGGCTTTAAAATTGCCCTGAGGGACCTGGAAATCCGAGGGGCCGGCAACATCCTCGGCGCCGAACAGCACGGCCACATGATGGCGGTGGGGTACGACCTTTACTGCAAGCTCCTGGCGGAGGCGGTCCGGGAACTCAGGGGCGAACCGGAAGAGGAAGAGATTCAGCCCGTCATCGATCTTAAGCTCAGCGCCTATATCCCCGACGATTATATCAGCAATGCCGCCCAGAAGATCGACGTGTACCGGCGGGTTGCAGCGGTGGAAAGCCTTTCGGAAGCCGACGACCTGGAGGAAGAAATTGAAGATAGGTTCGGCGATATGCCCGAGCCTGCCCGGAATCTGCTCTGGGTGGCTCGCTTGAGGGTGCTGGCGAAAAAATTGAAGCTTTCGAGCATCATCCAGCAAACCGATGCAGTCGTCTTCAAGTTCCAGTCCGCCGGGGCCCTTTCGCCGGAGCAGTTTTTAGCTTTGAGAGAGGCTTTCAAAAATAAGGTGACGTTTCAGGGCACGGCCGTTCCCTCGTTCATCTTCAAGATTCGAAATTTAGCAGGCTACAAATTGCTGTTTAAAATTGCAGAAGTGTTAAGGGAGATGGCGGAATTACTACAACTTCCCTCCAATGAATAAAATAGGTTGCCGGGTTGTATACTATCTTTGAGAAAAATCTTTGGTTCGAAATTAAGGAGGGAAGACATTGAAAGCAACGGGGATTGTGCGACGTATTGATGAATTAGGGCGAGTTGTAATTCCAAAAGAAATTAGGAGAACCCTCAGAATCCGCGAAGGAGACCCTCTTGAAATATTTACTGACCGCGAAGGTGAAGTCATTTTAAAGAAATATTCGCCTATCGGGGAGCTGGCCGACTTCGCCAAAGAATACGTGGAAGCCTTCCACGATTCCCTGGGCCATATCGCGTGCATATCTGACCGGGATTCGATAATTGCGGTGGCCGGAACTCCCAAGAAGGAACTCCTGGATAAGTCGATAAGTTCCGATATCGAGGCCATCCTGGAAGAGCGAAAGACCGTACTCATAAAGAAGACCAGCGAGAAGGAATACGTGAAGATAACGGCGGACGAAGAGGAGGGGAAAATAAAATACACCAGCCAGGTTATAGTCCCCATAATAGCTGAAGGCGATCCTATAGGGGCCGTGATCCTGCTGTCGAAAGATCCGAACGTCACCATGGGGGAATTGGAATTGAAGGCAGCGGAAACGGCGGCGGGCTTCTTCTCAAGGCAGATGAACATCTCCTGATGAAAAAACTAGCAGCCAGAGAAGCTGCTAGTTTTTTTAATGGGCGATAGGGCCGAAAGCTTCCAGTTCCGGCATCTCCCGGGAAAACTTTTTAAAGTTGTCCGCAAAGCTCCGGGCAAGTTTTCTTGCGGTGTCGTCGTAGGATTTTTTATCGGGCCAGGTGTTTTTCGGATTTAAAATTTCTGCAGGAACTCCGGGGCAGTTCTTCGGTATCATGAGGCCGAACACCGGATCCCTTTCGAATTCCACTCCCTGAAGCTC
Source organism: Bacillota bacterium (assembly GCA_003242255.1). Lineage (GTDB taxonomy): Bacteria > Bacillota > Thermosediminibacteria > Thermosediminibacterales > Thermosediminibacteraceae > Fervidicola. Next base: position 164 of record QGUT01000087.1, on the reverse strand, counting down.
TCCCTCCAGGGCGCTCTTCACCATGGCGCGGGTGTATTAGTCGATTTCCCGGGTGTTTTCGTCGTAGACCACGTTTTCCAGCACCGCTCCGAATTTAATGGCGTCGTATATCTGGGGCTCCTTTTCCCTGGACAGGTTTATGCACTTAGCGTAGCATCCGCCTT
>QGUT01000086.1 GCA_003242255.1 Bacillota bacterium | reverse complement strand
ACCGGCCATTACTGGCTCCCTATCTACTGCTGCCTCACTAACCAGGGATTTGAACTTCATGTCATCAATCCCATTCAGTCGGATGCTTTGCGGAATCTCTATGTGCGTAAAACTAAAACCGACCAAAAAGATGCTCTGCTCCTTGCTGACTTGCTGCGATTGGAAAGAGCCCCTGAAACCAGGCTTCCTTCTGAAACGACCCTCAAATTGCAGTCGCTCTCACGACTCCGTTTTGAGTTCGTTCGCCAGGTCGGTGGCCTTAAGAACAGGGTGCTTGGTATTTTGGATAGGATTTTTCCTGAATACCCAGACTGCTTCTCCGATGTGTTTATCCGGACTTCAAGGGAGCTGCTTAAATCTTACCCGGAGCCGGAAGAATTAGCCGAAGTGGACCTTTCAGAGTTATCCGCTTTCCTGAAAGAACACTCCCGCGGCCGGTTCGGTGAAGAAAGAGCTAAAAAGATTCAATCTCTAGCTAAGGGGACCTTCGGTATCACCATGGCTTTAGACGCTTTCACATTACAGCTTCGTTTGTTGGTTGAGCAAATTGAATTTATTGAAGAACAGATAAGGGTTATCGAAGATGCAATTAACGAGGTTATGGAGGAGCTTCGTCCCAGTAAGGATACCCCTTATCGCCACGTAATTGAAACTATTCCAGGTATTGGCCCTGTCCTGGCCGCCGCAATTATCGGTGAGATAGGTGATATTTCTCGTTTCCCTAACCCCCGGGCTCTTGTTGCCTATGCCGGTTTAGATGCTACAGTCAGGGCTTCAGGATTGTTTGAGGGTACTCGTAACCGTATGTCTAAACGCGGTTCCCCTGTTTTAAGAAACAGCTTGTGGTTAGCCGCTGTTTCAGCCCGCCGTTTTAACCCAGCGTTGAGGGCTTATTATGAGCAAAAACGCAGCCAGGGAAAGCACTCGAATGTTGCTACAGGAGCCGTTGCAAGAAAACTTGTTCACCTGATCTACTCTCTCTGGAAGGATAACCGGCCGTATGACCCGGATTATCAATGGTCTCCTCCCGGCAAAAATGCGTGAACAGAATTTCTATGTGATTGTCAAGAAATTTTTGCTCTAGCCTATTGACTTTTCATAGCACGTCTTAATTTTCATCTCCTATCATTTCTCGCACTTCTGCGAGCAGCACATCCACTGCGTCTTTTTCCGGGACGGTCTTGATAATACGGCCTTTTTTGAAGACCGCCACCTTTCCGTTTCCGCCGGCGATTCCAATGTCAGCTTCGCGGGCTTCTCCTGGGCCGTTCACTATGCATCCCATCACTGCCACCTTAATAGGCCTTTTTATGCCTGCTAGTTTTTTCTCAACTTCGCTGGCTATTCGAATGAGGTCTATGCGGCACCGGCCACAGGTGGGACAGGATATCAAGTTCACTTCGTCCTGAATTAATTTTAGGCTTTTCAGAATCTCACGACCCACCCTCACTTCGTCGACAGGATCGCCCGTAAGCGATACCCTTATGGTATCTCCAATTCCCTCGTAGAGCAGCGCCCCAAGTCCTACTGCGGATTTTATTGTGCCCGAGAAAACGGTTCCAGCCTCGGTCACTCCGAGGTGGAAGGGATAATCCACTTTTTCCGCCAGAATTTCGTAGGCCCTTATTGTTGTCAATACGTCGGAAGACTTGATAGAAATCACGATATCCGAAAAGTCCAATCCCTCAAGGATATTTACATGCCTCATGGCACTTTCAACCAGGGCTTCTGCGGAAGGCGAACCATATTTTTCGAGTAAATCTTTTTCCAAAGAGCCCGAATTGACGCCAATCCTAATTGGAATTTTCCTTTCGCGGGCTGCTTCCACTACTTTTTTTATCCTATCTATTCCCCCAATATTGCCGGGGTTTATTCGAACTTTATCGGCACCGTTTTTCATGGCCTCGATCGCAATACGGTAATCAAAATGGATGTCGGCAACTAGTGGAATATGGATACGGCGTTTAATTTCGGAAATAGCTTGGGCTGCTTCCATGTCGGGAACCGCAACCCGCACGATATCGCAACCTGCTTCTTCAAGGGCCAGGATTTGGTTGACGGTCGATCTTACATCTTGAGTTTTCGTATTGGTCATCGACTGAACGGATATTGGAAAGTCCCCGCCTATTCCTATATTTCCCACGTACACCTTTTTCGTAGCTCGCCTTTTGATAAAACTCCCACGATTTTCCATTTCCATCCCCTACTCACATTAACCTCGTTATATCTCTATAAAAGACAAATGCCATAAGGAACATCAACAGGACAAAACCCACAAAGTGAATCATGCCCTCTTTTTCGGGATCCACAGGTTTTCCTCTTAAAAGTTCCACCAAAAAGAAAACCAAACGGCTCCCGTCCAGAGCTGGAACAGGCAAAAGGTTAAAAAGCCCCAGATTTATGCTTATGAATGCTGTAAGGTATAGCACGTTGAATACGCCAACCCGGGCAGCTTCTCCCACCATGTAGGCAATGCCCAGAGGGCCGACCAGGTCTGAAAATCCCCTTCCTGTAAACAGTCTAGGGAGGGAAGACAGAATTAAACTCGACGCCCATAAGGTCTTTTGAATGCCACTTTTTAAGCTCTGGAAAGGAGAATATTTAATTATGACCGATTTTATACCTATTATTCCCCTGCCCGTTTCCGCCTCCTGATCCGAATTTACCAGAACCTCTTTTCTTTCGCCGTTTCTCATTATCTCTATCGCCAAAGTTTGATTCGGTTTCTGGCTTATTATATTTACCGCTTGGTCCCACGATGAAATTTTCTCATTGTCTATAGCTGTAATTATATCGCCATCTTTAATTCCGGCCAGTTCAGCGGGAGAATTCGGCACTACCGTAACTTTGGTGGTAGTAACCCCGCTGAAAAATCCTATCAGCGATATTAAAATTACTGCCATCAGCAAGTTCATCAAAGGACCTGATATAACGACAGCTATTCTAGCCCACACCGGTTTGTTGCAGAAGCCCCTGGGATCTCCCGTTTTTTCGTCTTCTCCTTCCATTTTTACATAACCGCCTAAAGGAAGGACTCGGATGGAATAGAGAGTTTCGCCTTTCCTGACCGATGCCAGGATGGGACCAAAACCCAGACTAAATTCGTTAACTTTTATGCCGCACAGCTTCGCTACCAAAAAGTGCCCCAGTTCATGAAAAAAAACGAGGGCACCGAAAACTATAACCGAAACAGCTATTGTCTTCAATTTGTTCACCTTCCGGTTTTCTATTTTAAGATTGCGAAAAGGCTGCTTGGAATAAGGCTTTGACTATTACAGCCACGATGGGTCCAATAAACAGCCCAAGAAAGCCAAACAATTTCACGCCGACATAGATTGATACCAAGGCCAGCAGCGGGTCTAATCCCAAATTGGTGCCTATGACTTTTGCCTGTAAAATCTGTCGCGTTCCGGAGACGAAAAGGTGTAAGAAGATCAGCGACAATGCAAATTTTAAATTTCCCAGAAGCAGTGCCATCAGGGCCCATGGGATGAATATTAAGCTGGGGCCTAGAACAGGTAGCACGTCAAGGAATCCGCATATAAGGCCCAGCGTCAGCGCGTAATCCACTTTTAGCATGTAGAATCCCGCAATGGTCATAATTGTAGAAAAGAGGATCAGCACGATTTGGGCTTTAACCAATCCCACCGCAGATGCGATGAGCTCCGATTGTATTATTTCAATTTCTTTATACCAATTATTCGGCAGAATTTTTTTTATGGAAGAAAGGATTCTTTTTTTGTCTTTCGCAAAAAAGAAGCTAGATAAAAAGGTAAAGAGCAAAAAGACGATTAAGTTCGGAATGATGATAAGTTTTTCCGCGAGAGCGTAAAATCTTGACAAAAATCCGGTAAGGTAAGTGATTATCTGTCCCCAGTTTTTATAAAGATAATCCATCACTTCTTTGGGTATGATGTCGTAAACTGAAAAAATAAAAGTGCTGACATTGTTGAAAATGTAGTTCAAATAGTCGGTATATTGGGGCAATGTGTTCACCATTTTGCCGATTTCGAAAATAAACCTGAATATTGCTATAATGATTAAGTACCCTGACAGCGAAATTATGGCGATTAGGACTAAAGCTACGGCGATGCCCCGGGGAATTTTAACCTTTGATTCTAAATAATTCACGACGGGATCGATGATTAGAGCGATGATTATACCTACAGCGAAGGGAAGAAAATATTTTAGTGTGACGAACAACGCTAGAGAAACAAAAATGGTGGCAAGTGCTAAAAAAACTATAGGTTTATAATCGGATTTCAATCTCAAGCAATACCACCCTTTTGAATTACCGTTATAATATAATAGTATGCTATGGGGAAAGAAAACAGGATACTGTCAAATCTGTCCAAAATCCCCCCGTGGCCGGGGAGAATATGCGAGAAATCTTTTATTCCGCAATATCTCTTTATTAGAGAAGCCGATAAGTCACCTATTTGGGAAAATATCCCTATAAGCAGGCCAAAAACTACCCGATCGAGAATTTCTATCTCTGGTAAAAATATCATCGAATAAATAATGCTTGCCGCTATGCTTCCTAATATTCCACCGACACTTCCCTCAATGCTTTTTTTGGGACTTAATTTAGGCGAGAGTCTGTGACGGCCGAAAAGCATTCCCGTGATATAAGCAAGGGTATCACAACTCCACGTCGTGACAAATACTAACCACAACAAAACAGGCCCTTTTGGCAAATTTTTGATGAGCAGAATATGAGCAAACGGTACGGAAGTGTATATAGAAGAAAAAATAGCGAAAACCGTGTCAACCAGCTTATTTGGCTGGTAATTTATCATGGCCGAAAAAAAGCTTGAGATTATGAGAAGGCAAAGGGGGAAAAAAACTACGGGATTACCCTTCCCCCAGAAATATATCAGGGCCAGAAAAAGTAAACCGGCCGTACCGCTGAGGATCAGGTTTACATTTATACCTCTCTTTTTAAAAGCCCTGGTCAGTTCCCAATTGGCTACCAAATTCATTAAAAGGATAAAAATCAGAAAAGAAATCGTCCCCTTGCTTATCACGGCGTAAAGCAGGGCGATGCCGATTATTGCCGTCAAAGACCTTATGATAAAAGTTTGGTCCATTTTATTTTGTTAAACCTCCAAATCTCCGTTCTCTGCTTTGATAATCGAGCAAAGCTCGGATCAGATGCTCCTTTTTAAAATCCGGCCAAAAAATATCGCAAAACCAGAGTTCCGAATAGGCTACCTGCCACAAGAGAAAATTGCTCAGCCGCAATTCCCCGCTCGGCCTTATCAAAAGGTCGGGGTCGGGAAGGCCTGCTGTAAAAAGATGTTTCTCAAAAAGCTTTTCATCGACCTCTTCGGGGTTTAATTTTCCATTGCGAGCAGCCTCTAATATTTCCTTACACGCCCTCACTATTTCGCGGCGCGAGCCATAATTTAACGCTACGTTCAATATCAGGCCCGTGTTTTTCGAGGTCAGATCCAGCGATTTTTTAATTTCTTCTCTGATCCTATATGGCAGCTCCTGCCAATCTCCGGTCACCATTAATTTTATATTATTACGGTTCAAATTGTCCACTTCTTTTTTTAAGTAATAAGCGAGAAGGTTTAAGATCGTCCTTACCTCTTCATAGGGCCTTTTCCAATTTTCCGTAGAAAATGCATAAACCGTCAGTACTTTTATTTTAAGTTCGGCGCAAAATTCCACAATGTCGCGTAGAGCTTCGGCGCCGGCCCAATGGCCAGCTATTCTGGGAAGACCTCGCTTTCGCGCCCACCGTCCGTTACCATCCATTATTATGGCTATGTGATTGGGCAATTTGCTCGGATCAATTAAATCTATTTCTTTTACTTCCACTTTTCTAGCCTCCCAATTGTCAAAAGCCCCCTCTATGTGAGGGGGACATTTCCAAAGAAAAAAGCAACTAGTAAATTTACGCCATCGTCGGGGCTGCCTTCTTCTACTCTCACTACTATCGGCCTCGTATACTCGTTTTTGCGAACGACGGGAAAAGTATACTTAATATTGCATAACTTAATACCTTTTCTCATTAATAATTCCTTAGCTTCTTCTAAGGGAAAACCTATGAGTTCAGCATATTTTTCAATAATAGCTCTATACCTCCATTATATCCTTCTCTTTATTCGCCAGTGCTTTATCTATCAGTTCAATATAATTATCAGTGAGTTTTTGAATTTCTTCCTGCCACCTTTTGCTGTCATCCTGAGATATTTCGCCGTTCTTCTCCATCTTTTTTATTGATTCGTTGGTGTCCCTTCTGATGTTCCTGATTACGACCTTTGCATCTTCGGCCTTCTTTTTAGCCATCTTGACCAGTTCTTTACGCCTTTCCATGGTTAACTCGGGAAGTACCAGCCTTATGACCTTGCCGTCACTGGAAGGCGTAAGTCCCAGGTCCGATTTTAAGATGGCCTTTTCGATGCTGCTTATCACCTTTACGTCCCAGGGCTGTATGAGGATCATTCTAGGTTCGGGTACGCTGATGGTCGCTAACTGGTTGACCGGAGTTAAGGTGCCGTAATAATCTACCGATATTTTTTCGAGGAGCGCGGCAGATGCTCTTCCAGCTCTTATGGTGGTCAAATCGGACTTAAGATTGTCTAGCACCTTTTTCATCTTCTCCTCGGTTTCTTTGTAAATTTTTTTGTCCACCGAATCAGCCTCCTTTTACAAAAGTTCCTATGTTTTCCCCTAAAGCTGCCTTTACTATATTGCCTTCTTCGTTGATGCCGAACACGATTATGGGGATTTTATTGTCCATGCAAAGGGAGGTAGCCGTTGAATCCATGACTCCCAGACCCTTGTTGAGTATTTCAATATATTCCAGGCTGTCGAACTTTTGAGCGTTAGGATTTTTCATCGGATCCGAATCGTATACACCGTCGACTTTTTTAGCAAGCAAAATGACATCGGCCTCGATCTCGGCAGCTCTCAAGCGGGCGAGGGCACTGGGG
>QGUT01000085.1 GCA_003242255.1 Bacillota bacterium | reverse complement strand
ACTATTTATCTCTTTTTTTTCTGCGCCGGGTTAGATTTTTAATAGAGACCTGAAAGTCTCGATGAGCCCCAGGGACTGCCTTTCCAGATTCACTTCCGCCGTGCCGGAAAGGGCCTTGAGCAGCGATTCGTGCGGATTGGGGATCAGGAGTTCATCGATGATCCCGTCCTTGAACTCCTCCTTCCCCGCCTGGATGGCGTTATTCACGGCGCTGACCTCGCCGGTGATCAAAATCACGAACTTCCCGGGGCAGACGCTCGTCGCGGTGATGAGTTCTACTGGAGCGGATTTTAACATTTTATCGGACGCCACGAGGCCCCGCGTTATCTCCCTGAATTCCAAAAGCCCTAAAGCTTTCATATATTTATTTCCTCCTCATTCGCTTTTAACCACTATCGAATTTTCGTCCACCCTGACCACGGTGCCGTCGATGCTGGCATGAACATCGGCGCCGAGCTGCCCTTCCGGGACTTTAGCCACCACATCGTTTTTATTCACCTTATCTCCCACTTTTACGGTAGGAACGGCCGGGCTTCCGACGTGCTGCTTTAAAAGTATCTTCACTTCCCTCGCATTTATCTTCACATCGGCCCGCTCGACGGGCCTGCTGTAATCGTAAAGCCCCAGCCGCACCAGCAGCTTCTTGGCCGAAAATTTCCTGCTCTCCCTCTCGGGCCGGCCGGCTTTCACCTCTGTCTTGGAGAACCTTACCTTTTTCTCCGCCAGCACTTTTTTAAGCCCCGCGTTTATGCTCCTGGGGCTCAGGCCCATCGGGCAGGTCACTTCGCAGAGCCCGCATTCGGAGCAGAGCAGGGAATTTACCAGAGACTCGGCGTCCATAAGCCCGAAGGACACCGTGCGCATAATTTTGTGGGGCTCCAGCCGGTGGCCCAGCAGGTACCTGGGGCAGAGGTCGGTGCACATCCTGCACTGGCAGCAGGCGGTCCTCGCCCGCTTGAGCTGCAGGTCGGTCCTGATCCTCCTCGCACTGTAGGGCAGTGTCCCGGCAGGCACCACCAGGAGGGACGAAGTAGTCTTGGTCACCACGTCGTCGGGCGTTACCTCTTTCCCCATCATCGGCCCGCCGTCTATCAGCATGAAGTCCTCCGCCGTGGGCCCTCCGGCCAAGTCCAGAAGTTCGCTGAATTTTACCCCTACCGGCACCTTTATGACTATAGGGTGCCTGACCGCTCCGCCTACGGTGACGTATTTTTCGGTCACCGGCAATTCGTCAAGGCAGGCCCTCTTAATGTTGTAGAGGGTCTCCACGTTGTGCACGACGGCCCCTACGTCTAAAGGTATCCCCGCCATCGGTATCGTCCGCCCCAGGACTTCCTTTACCAGCACGTGTTCGTCCCCGGCGGGATAAAAATCGCCCAACTCGAAAATCTCCACGTCTTCGAAGTCCTTGAGCTTTTCCTCAAAGGCTTGCCGGCACTCGACGTACTTCTTCTTCAGAGCGATTATTCCCTTCTTCGCCCCCGTCGCCTGCACGGCGAGTCTCAGGCCCTCCAGCACTTCCTCGGCCTTCTCCAGTATCAGGGCCTGGTTGGTGTAAAGCAGGGGCTCGCATTCGGCCATATTGGCGATCACCACATCGCAACGGCCGTTTAATTTGACGTGGGCGGGAAAGCCGGCGCCCCCCGCCCCCACAACTCCCGCTTTTCTCACCCGTCCGATTATTTCGCTGCGGTCCATCATTGGCACCAATCCCTCATATTTAAATGATTCGGAAGGCGTCTACCAGCACGCATCTCCGTTGCCTGGTGAAGTTCTTCGCAGAAGTCAGCCCTTCGCCGGTGGGCCCGGCTATGGTAAAGGTGGTGTAGCCTTCGCCGCCGGCCCCGATACCCGCGTAGGAAGGCGCATTCTTCACAAAGATCGTGGTCTGGATGGCCCTGGCGAAGTTGGTCATGTTGTCGACGTTCTTCGAATGCATAATGGCGGTGTGCCGGTTTCCTCCCTCGGCCCTTACCGCCAGCTCTATGGCTTCCTCCACGTTCGGCACCCTCACGAAGGGCAGCACCGGCATCATCTGCTCGTGGTGCACGAGAGGATGCTCCGGGTCCACGGGCATGACGGCAAGCCTTACGTCGCTTCCCACTTCTATGCCTATCTGTTTCAATATGTAGGAAGCATCCTTGCCGATGAGGTCCTTGTTGACGTTGTAATTCTGGTCGAAGATGAGCTCCGTCATCCGGTCGATGTCCTTGCCCCTCAGGATGTAGGCCCCTTCCCGGGCCAGCCTCTCCAAAAGCCGATCGGCGATGGCTTCCACTGCAATGAGTTCCTTCTCCGCGATGCAGGGCAGGTTGTTGTCGAAGCTCGCACCGCACAAAATGTCGTGGGCCGCTTTGATGATGTCGGCCGTCTCGTCCACCACCACCGGCGGGTTGCCCGCTCCGGCGCCTATGGCCTTCTTGCCCGACCGCAGGGCCTCCCTCACGAGGCCTTTCCCTCCCGTCGCGCAGATGAGGCCCACCTTCCTGTGGGTCATCAGAGCTCTAGCCGTCTCGATGGTGGGCTCGGCTATGGCCGTCACCAGGTGCTTCGGCCCTCCGGCCTTCATTATAGCGTCGTTTATGATTTCCACCGTTTTGCTGCAGCACATCTTGGCAGAAGGATGGGGATTGAACACTACCGCATTGCCGGCGGCCAGCATGCTTATGGAATTGTTGATGATAGTGGCCGCTGGGTTGGTGACGGGGGTTATCGCAGCGATAACTCCGATGGGAGCCATTTCCACCAGGGTAAGGCCGTGGTCTCCTGTCCAGCAGGAGGGCTTTAAGTCTTCCGTGCCGGGGGTCTTCTTGGCCGCCAGGATGTTCTTGACGATTTTGTCCTCTACCCGGCCCCGGCCGGTCTCCTTTACCGCCAGTTCCGCCAGGTACCTGGCGTTGTTGAGGCAGGCTTCCCTTATGGCCTGAATTATCTCCTCCCGCTTTTCCAGGTCCAGCGCGGCCAGTTTTCTCTGCGCCCGCGACGCAGCTTCCACCGCATCGTCAACGCTGTTGAAAATTCCATACTCCTCTTTGGAATTGTCCGCACCGGACATGTTGAGTTCTTCTATTATTTTTCTGGCAATTCTTGCCACAACCTTTTCGTCCACCATAAAAACCACCTCCCTACTAAATAGCCGTAATTCCAGCCTTTGCAACGGCTACGTCTTCGTCCACCGTTCCGCCGCTCACCCCCACGGCGCCGATGAGTTTCCCGCCTTTAAATAGGGGGATGCCGCCTCCGAAGATCACGATCCTCCCGCCGAAGGCGCTCTCTATCCCGAAGAGCTCTCCCCCCGGCTTTGCCAGTTCCGAAAGTTTTGAGGTCTCCATCTTCAGCACCGCTGCCGTGAAGGCCTTATTTACAGCAAGCTCGACGCTGGCGAGCAGGGCCCCGTCCATCCTGTGAAAGGCCAGCAGGTGGCCCCCCGCATCCACCACGGCAACGCACATGGGTTTTTTTATCTCCAAAGCCTTCTCCTCGGCCTTCTTTATAATCTTCAAAGCCGACTCCAGATTTAAGCTCTCTACTCCTGCTTCCTGCGACACCATCTTTTTGATTTCCTCCACCGATTTTTTTACCACTTCTTCCTTTTCCTCGTAGAGGGCGAGGGCGTATAAAAAGTCGGACAGCCGGTTTAAGTACTTCAGGACCTCGGGCCTTACGTTTTCTTCCTCGGAAAGCCTTACGGCCACCCTTTCCGCCCTCCTGGCCACCGTCCTTGCCATATGGAGGGACGCAGAGGAACGGTAAGGCCCGGGGATTATGAAGTCCCTCCTAAACTCCACCTCTCCCATCAATTCATCGATCCTGTCTTCCAGCCACCTGATGTCCTCTTCCGAGATTCTGTCCTTCAAAACCTTTTCCGGCTCGGGGCACGCGAGCTCGGCGGCCAATTTAAAGAGTTCCTTTTCCACCTTAAGCAGCAGCTCCCCCGATTTTCGGGAGTTCACGCTGGCCCGGGCAAAGGCGATCAGGGCCACCACTTCGTCCACGGTGCCGTAGGCCTCCACCCGGCTGTCGCTCTTTCTGGCCCTCTTCCCCCCGAGGAGGCTCGTCTCCCCCTGGTCTCCTCTTTTCGTGTAAATTTTCATGGACTACCCCTCTTTCAATGGATTTCGATCTCATCGATGATGCCGACGACTGCCGCATCCACCGGGGCATGGGGGTCGTTCGTTATCTTCGTGGCCGTGCTGCCCGTCACCAGAAGGACCAGTTCCCCGATTCCTGCCCCCACGCTGTCCACTGCCACGATGAACCTTTCCTCTTCTATCAGGTTTCCGCTCCCGTCTTTTTCTTTGATGGGCTTTACCACCAGGAGCTTAGTTCCAATCAGTCCTTCATTTTTTTTAGTGGAGACTACGTTGCCCACCACTTTCCCGATTAACACTTTACCACCTCAGTCTACGATAATTTTCAGGGCGTTTTCCCAGATGAAATCGGCTGCGAGCGGCGTAATTATCGCCCCTCTGGGGATGTGTATCTCGTCCCGTCCTTCTTTCAGCAGGGCCAGGTCCTCCCTGGTGATCACCTTTTTGTCCACGTACACCCTTTTCCCTTGACCAGGTCCTGGCCTTTCGCCTTCCTCCCTCTTTCCAGAAAGGGCCTTTAAGACCTCGCCCTTAATCTCCGAGGCGCCGCAAAGCATCACCCCGTACCTTTCTATCCTGTCCAAGACCTCGGCGAAGGCCCCTTTTAACCCTTCTCCCATCCAGACGAAGCCCAGGTCCTGCCAGGGCTTCAGCCTGGGGTCCGCCGCATCCCTTGCGGCGATGACCGGTATCCCGAGCATGAGGGCGTCCACGATCACCTGGGAAGTAATACTATCCAGGAAGAGGTTCGCCACCTTCGCCGCCGTATTTCGGCTGAGCACCGCGATTACCACGGCTTTAAAGTCCTTCAAAAATTCCTTGACGTCGATGTCATCTCTTCCATCTATGAAAACATTTTCGGCTCCCAGTTCCTCCGCAATTTTTTCAACATCGTGGATTCTTGCAGCGTTCCGGGTGAACAGGAGGGAATACGCGACGTCCTGTTCCTCCTTCAGACTTTTTAACTCTTTTATCGAGACATCCGCGTTCACCCGGCCCCCGGTCACCACCACCAGTATCCGGGCCCTAAGGTATTTTTTTAAAACCTCCAGGACGAGCTCCCGGATCTTCTCTTCCAAATTCACGGTCATCACCCCCTATTAAGGGCATGATAGGGCCACTCCCAGAGGAGTCACGAAGAGCGGGTATCCCGGGACCACCGCCCTTACCCCGGTTATGCTTTCCACCACTTCCTTTAAGCCGTGGAGGGTGCTGGCGCCGCCGACCAGATAGATGGTATCCACCTCAAAACCCCTTATGTGCCTTTTCACGATGTCGGCCACCTTTTCCATCGTAGGCTTCAAAATCGGGAAGAGCTTTTTCTGATTTTTTCCATCCAGCTTCATGGCCTCCGCCTCATCGAAGGAGATGTTCAGGTGCCCCGCCAGCACCAGGGTGAAATGGGTGCCGCCGGTGGGCTCGTCGGCCGTATAGACTACCCTTCCCTCCTTCAGCACCGATATGCCGGTGGTGCCTCCCCCCACGTCCACGACGGCCCCGTCCGAAATGCCGAGGACTTTAGAGGCGGCCGTAGGCTCGTCGACGATGTTCAAAACCTCCAGCCCCGCCGATTCGACCACGTACATGGTAGCCTTCGAATCGGCCTTCCCTGTCCCGGGCGGGACCGCACAGGCGCCTTCTGTAAGTTCGGTCTCCAGTTCCTCGTTGAGCTCTTCTATCATCCTCGCCACTATGCTCCTCGCCCCTACAAAGTCGACCACCAGCCCGTCCCTCACCACCTGAGCCCTCTGCATCTTCCCGGCGACGGGCTCTCCTTTTTCGTCCAGGACGGCCACCACCACGTTGGCCGTGCCCAGGTCTACTCCCACCCGGTACCTCTCGGCCCTTTTCAGGGGTTTCGAGTTCACGCAGGAAGCAAAAAGTTCGCACAATTTTTCGCCGCACAAGATTTCCATAAAATTCCCCTTCCGCTAAAGCAGTATGAAGCCCCTTTCCCCGCTCTTTATGCCGGAGGCGTTGGCTTCATCGGTGTCCACGTGCATTTCCAGCACAAAATTGGGGGACACCCTTGCCAGGACTTTGTCGAAAATTATCTTCCTTTCTCCTTCCACCAGGACTTTCAAAAAACTCCGGTCCTGGATCCCGTTTTCCGCGGCAAACCAGTCGGGGATGTGGATGTGCCGCATGGCCGCGATCACGCCTTTTTCTATACGGACTCCGCCCATGGGCCCTACCAGGACGCACCCGGGGGTCCCTTCGTGGTTGCCCGAGTCTCTCACCGGCGGATCTATCCCTAAGGTGTAGCCGTCCGTCTTGGAAATCTCCACCTGGGTCTTCTTCCTTACGGGCCCCAATACCCTCACGTTCTGGATGATCCCTTTGGGCCCGACCACTATCACCGTCTCTTTTGCCGCGAACTCCCCCGGCTGCATCAGTTCCCTCAAGGGCGTCAATTTGTAACCTTTTCCGAAGAGCACTTCCAGGTGCTCCTGGGAAAGGTGGACGTGCCGCGCCGAGACGTTGATGACGACTTCCCGCAATTTTTGGGCTTTAACTTTTTCGATCACCCTTTTGACGACCTCGTCCAAGTCCCGCTGGCCAAGCAATTACGTCACCTCTTCTTTTCATTCTCTTTGTAGTGAATGCACAGGCTCCTGGGTTCACCCTTTTTCCTCGGACACCTGGGGTCCTTGCACAGGTTGCAGGTGGGCTCCTTAACGGACTCTCCCGGCTCCCTTTCTCCGGATTTATCTTCTTCAGCGGCTTCAGTCGCTTTTCCATCAGCTACTTCAGCACCATCTGAAGCATCCCGGGCCCCTTCTACTGCTTCTTTCTTCTCAGCGGCTTTATCGGCTTTGTCTTCAACTTCTCCAGCATCATATGATGCTTCCCTGGCT
>QGUT01000261.1 GCA_003242255.1 Bacillota bacterium | reverse complement strand
CCGTTCCTCGCCAGGGAAAGGAGCCATTTCGCCTCTTCCACCTTCAAGGCATAAATCATGGCAAAATAAAAGACAGCCCCGAGCCCGACTACAATTCCCAATGCCATTAATCCCAGCAACCTGCTTGAATTTTCTATGTGCCCGGCGAAGTTTCTGTAAAGTAAAAACACCAGAAGTCCCATCGCCGCCGACGAAAGGGCACTTTTTGCGAAAGCTTCGGCCAGCTTCTTGCCCCCTATGCCCCCCAGTTTTTTCCGGAGGTTGAAAACGAGGAGCATCGTCGTCAAAGCCGCGGATATGCTCGTGGCCAAGGCCAGGCCGTTGTGCGCCATGAACCTTACGAAGATCAGGTTCATGATTATATTGAGCCCTACTGTCACCATGCCGTTCACCATCGGCGTCCTGGTGTCCTGGAGGGAGTAGAAGGCCTTATTCAGCACGTCCCTCATGCCGTAGAAAACCATCCCCAGCGAATAATAGGCCAGAGCTGAAGCGGTCATGGCCGTGGCCCTGCTGGTAAATTCCCCCCTTTCGAAAAGCAGCGAGACTATAGGTCTATTTAAGATCAGCGCCCCGGCGGTGATGGGAAGGATTATGAGGACGATGGCATTTAACGACGTCACGAGCTTGTCTTTGAAAGCATCCAGGTCTTCCTCCGCCCTCAGCCGGGAAAGGAGGGGATATATGACCGCCGAGAGCGAAAGACTGAATAAACCGTATACAAACCCGTTCAACCTGTTGGCGAAATTCAAAGCCGAGATGCTGCCTTCCGGCAGGCCTGACGCCAGCATCCTGTCTATAGTGGTGTTGAGTTGCTGGACCGCGGTGCCCATCATGACCGGCACGGAGAGGGACGCCACTTTTATCACATCCGGGTCATTGAGGGCAAAGGCAGTTTCGAACCTGTATCCTCTCTTCAAAGCCCCGAACAAAAGGACCGCTAGCTGCGAAAAGGCCCCCAGTAGCGTTGCGATCACAAGGCCATAAGGCCTTTTACTGCCGAAAAAAAGCATGGCCGATATAAGGATGAAGTTGTACGGTATCCCTATGAGTGCCGGAAGGGCAAATTCTCCGTTGGACTGCAAAAATCCCTGGAAAATATTGCTGAGGCCTATAAACAACACCATCATAAATGTAATCCGGGTAAAAGAAACGGCTAGCTTTAAGGTCTCCCCTTCAAAGCCCAGGGCGATGACCGACACTATTTGCTCTGCAAAAATTATGCCTAAAAGGGCCACAACCACGCCCATAAAGAACACCGCATTTACCACTTTATTCGTGAACCGGACCGCCTCTTTTGGACCACGCTCTACCTTGATGTTCGAATAAAGTGGTATGTACGTCGTAGCTAGGGCCGCCGTCACCGTCGCAAAGACCACCTGTGGTATGGTCTGGGAAACAAGATAGGCGTCGGTGACGTAAGTTGCACCATAGGTGCTCCCGAGCACTATTTCCCGCAAGAAACCGGTTATTTTGCTGATCAGTGTTATCACCATAACTACTATGGCTGCTTTTTTGTAGCTTATTTTATCAGGCACTTAGAAAAACCTCCCAGGAACTCGAATATGAGTATATATTTTCTACTTTCCTGAAAGATTTTCCTTCAAAATTAAAGATAACTTATCCGGACAAACATAGAGATGGCCAACCTTAATTTGACAAAGTCAGGCACCTCTTATAAAACTGCTCCTTGTCAAGCAACAACTTAAGCGTACACAAAAAAGCCGGTGTCAAAACCGGCTCATTTGTTTTGAACAAGCTCTAATGCCATTTTCAAAACGGCATCGCCGTCCATCATCCCGTAGATCCTCGCCTTGACCCCCTAATTTTGGAGATTATGCTACCAAAGATTTTGGTTTTATAGAATTACTTACAATCGCTTGATAATATTTTTGGGGAGCCATATTGTTTAG
>QGUT01000084.1 GCA_003242255.1 Bacillota bacterium | reverse complement strand
TAATAAAGCTGCCTGTTGAAAACGCCCGGTAAGGTGCCGGGTTTTATTGGCAAGGCAGAAATAAAACATTTGGAGGTCATAAAATTGAACGATTTATTGGGAGTTTTCATATCAATCCTTTTCGTCTTAGCTGTCATAATACTTTCGGAAGTTTTGCAAAGGGCCGGAAAAGACCCGGAATTTACGAGGAAACTGGTGCACATCGGGGTATCCCACTGGTGGCCTTTGGCCATGTTTCTCATCGATGACATCAGATTCGCTCTCATACCCCCTGCCTTATTCGTGGCGGTAAACTATTATTCCCACAAGAAAAATTTCTTCAAGGGCATGGAAAGAAAGGAGACGGGCTCAGACCTGGGAACGGTGTATTTCCCCGTAGCGCTTATAGTCCTCATCCTCCTGACATGGGATGGTGGGCTTTTGGGGAGCGGTTTTGAGTATATAGGCCTTGCGGGAGTCATGGCCATGGGTTACGGCGATGGCTTTGCGGCAATTGTGGGCCAAAAGTGGGGGAAATTGAAGTACAGGATCTTCAAAAACGAAAAGAGCCTTGAAGGCTCTACAGCGATGCTTACTTTTTCTTTTTCATCTATCGCAGTTGTCCTGTGCCTTTTTGCAGGATTTAACCCCAGCGTCCTAAGAGTAAGCTTTTTGACAGCACTCCTTGCCACGATTTTGGAAGCTCTTTCGCCTTCCGGCACGGACAACCTCACCGTCCCGGTTGTTACTGCACTTGCTTCTTACTATTTCTTACACATTCTCAAAAATTCGGACCTTTTCATATTCATTTACATGGCCGGGATAGGCTTTTTGCTTAGTTTCATCATTGCATACGTCGCCTATATAAAGAATTCCCTTACCCTTGACGGCTCTGTGGGCGCAACATTCCTGGGCACAATAATGTACGCCACTTCGGGGATCTTCGGCTCATTTTTGATGGTGCTCTTCTTTCTTTCCTCCAGCGCCCTTTCCCATTTTAAAAAGAGCGCAAAAAGCAGTGTAGCCCGCCATTTCGACAAAACAGGGTGCAGGGATGTTTTGCAGGTGCTGGCCAACGGGGGCGTTGGACTTATCTATTCGGTGCTTTATTACATTACAAAAAATCCGTCGTATCTTGTGCTGCTTGCCATATCCTTTGCTGCCGCCAACGCCGATACCTGGGCTACGGAGCTCGGGGTCCTGAGCAAAGCCCGCCCAATTTCGCTCAGAACCTTTAAGAGAGTGGAAAAAGGCACCTCCGGTGCGGTAAGCCTATTGGGGACCTTAGCCGCATTAATGGGAGCCTTACTCATCGGCATATCCACTGCCGCCGGATTTAAACTGATGGGTTTCGGGAACATGGCCTTTACCCACTTTCAGAGCCTATTTATAGTGACCCTGGGGGGATTCTTAGGGTCGCTCATTGATTCGCTCCTTGGCGCAACCCTTCAGGGCGTATACTATTCGGAAGAACTCGAAGGCGAAACCGAAAAAAGGTTCTTCAACGGCAAACCAAACCGGCTCGTCCGGGGACTGAGTTTTGTAAACAACGACTTGGTCAACTTCCTCAGCATCGGCATTTCCAGCGTCCTGTTTGCCGGAATTGTGTAAGTCATTATGGTGATACATTACGTAACCCCCTCCTTTTCGGGGGTTTTTTAACATTGTAAGATTTCACTTTCGGGGGATGCCCAGAACAAGAATAGACCAGCCTTGGAAGAAATATTCGTAAGTCCATACAATATTCGGCTCAATCCAGTACATCCTTTTCCATAAACCAGCGCAGGCCCGCGAAAGCAAGTAGCACGAAAATCAGAAATCCCGCTGCGAAGGGGAAGTATGCCTTTTCGAAAAAATCTCCTCCCAGGGCCGCCATGATAGGATATGTCCAGGGATAAAAAACCCAGTACCTGGTATTGGCCACCAGCAGCGAAGGGAGGGCAAAGCCGATACCGATCCCCAGGGGTATGCCCATCTGGGAAATGTTTATGCTCAAAAGAAAAGTGATTATCATGACCGGCAGCGAGGCTATATACACCATGAGGGGCTTGGTCAGTATGATGTCATAGGGTATGCTGCCGGGAGCATTTATGACCTTTCCTGCCACCAGCAGGCTGAGCGAGAAAACCAGCACATTAAAAAGGCACACCATGCATCCCACTATGAGTTTTGCGGCGTAGACGCCGCTTCTTTTTACGGGAAGGGTGAGAAAATACCTCAAGCCGCCGCTTTTGTATTCTATTCTGGCAATGCTTACCATGATGAGGGTTATAAGCACGGGAAGCATGGCGCTCACATAAAATATACTGCTTTGCAGGTAAATCTGATGCCACACGTTTTGACCTCTGGAGGTGAAAAGTTCGTAGTATCTCAAGAAATTCGCCACCCCCTGAAACACCATAAAACCAGGCGCCAGAGTAGCCACCAGCAGCACCCAGGAATTTTTGAGCTTTAAGAGTTCCACTTCCAGCATTTTCTTCATATTTTGACCTCCTACCTTTTTGACTTATAATTTACCAACTACTGCTAATTCCCATTTTTAGGAAATAATCATATCTTTTTTTGTTACTCCGTCACATCTTTTTTAGAAAAACACAAAAGTCCCGCCACTAAAAAGAAAGCAGCAAAGAATATTCCTCCTTCCAGCGCGAGGCGGTTGTTCTCGCCGGGAAGAGGCATGGTGTAAAGCACGTGGGCGTAAGGTATTATCCGGGCGATATTCTGGTCCTGAGCCAGAAAAAGGGAAGTGGTGATGCCTATAAAACCTGCTGCGAGGGGAAGTATAACGTTTGGGGTGACGGACGACAGCCACATCTGCAGGCTCAATATTCCTATGGCAGCCACCGCCTGATTCACGATATAACTCATAAGGAGTTGGTAATCCAGACCACCGGGAAGGCGGAATATTTTGCCCACAGCGGCAAGCATAAGGGCGTCTAAAAGCAGCATTAAACAAAGAAAGATGGCACCGGTGCACCACTTGGATAAATACAGCCTGCCTTTCCCCACGGGAAGGCTCAGGGTATACCTAAGTCCCCCTGACGCGTGCTCCGCATGATATAGCAGAGCACAAACCACCGTCACCGCCATGGGCAGCGTAATAAACCACAAAGCCGTCAGGTGATGTTCCAGGACCAGAGTCTGCCAGGCGCTCAAGCCTTCTTTAGCTGCCCGGTTGAGAATGTAGTCCCGCCGCAGGTAAAAATCAAGGAAAAGCAGTGCCTCCGTAATAAGGGGCGCGAGGAAAGCTGCCGGCCATACAAGGCTTCGCTTTTGCTTTATAATATCGGTCCAAAGCAGGTCAAAAAACTTCCTCAAAGCGCATCACCCCCGGTGATTTCCAGGAAAATATCTTCCAGATTTTTCCTTTCCGTGGAAAGGTGCGTCACGTCAAAGCCTTCCATAACCAGAGCTCTATTTAGAGCGGCTGCATCAAGGCTGTTCTTTTTTATGAAGAGCCGGTTTCCCCTAGCTTTAACTTTTAATCCCTTACTTTCCAAGAATTTTAAAGCTTTATCCTGCGGATGGGCCTCGATGCAGATCTCGGTCTCGCTTTTTCTCCTCAATTCCTCCAGGGTTCCCTGAAAGAGCAGCCGGCCCCGGGATATGATGCCTACGCTGGTAGCCGTAAGCTCCACTTCGCTCAAAATATGGCTGGACATTAGGACCGTGACGCCCAGCATGCCGGGCAGGTTTTTAATGAGCTGCCGGATTTCGTGGATTCCCGCCGGGTCGAGACCATTTGTGGGTTCATCCAGGATCAAAAGCTCCCGGTTTCCTAGAAGGGCCTGAGCTATGGCCAGCCGCTGTTTCATTCCTAGGGAAAAATTTTTCACTTTTTTGTTTTTCCACTGGGAAAGGTTTACTATTTCCAGCACCCGGTCGATTTCCTTTTTATCAGCTCCTAGGATTCTTCTGGTAATCTCCAGGTTTTCTACTGCTGTCAGGTTTCCGTAATAGGAAGGGGACTCCACTATGGCTCCCACCCTCTTTAGGATTTCCATTGGGCTTTGCCTGATGGAAAGGCCGAAGATACGGGCATCGCCCCGCGTGGGTTTTACGAGCCCCAGCAGCATCCTAATGGTAGTGGATTTGCCGGCGCCGTTGGGCCCCAGAAAGCCGTAAATTTCTCCCTTCCGTACCTGGAGGTCGATGCCGTCTACGGCGGTGAAATTCCCGTATTTTTTAGTGAGGTCCTGAGTTTCAACGACTAATTCGCTCATTCATTTTCCTCCCCCAAAAATTTTTCAGTATAACCCCTATTAAAGCATTTTACACCCTCCAGCTTAAGCCACTCTTTAGTTAACCTTAAATTTTCCTTAAAAATAAAAAAAGCCGCGGTGCGGCTTTTGCCTCTTGCTTTACGGTTTGAAGACCATGGTTACCGTTGTGCCTTTGCCGGGCTCGCTTTCTGCCATGATCCGGCCTTTATGGGCTTCCACTATTTGCTTTGCAATAGCCATGCCAAGGCCGCTGCCCCGAGGATTTTCTCCGGTACCGGTGCCCCTATAGTATCTTTCGAAAAGATTTTCCAGCTCTTCGGGCGGGATGCCCCGACCGTTATCTTTTACTTCCAGCACCACGGCACCGGCTTCCTTTTTCAGCGATACCCATATAATCGTTTCTGGAGGGTTGTGCACTAAGCCGTTGTAGATGATATTTCCCACCGCCCTGGAAAACAGGTGCCTGTCTATACAAAGTTCAATATATTTTGGCTCGCACTGAAAATCAACCTTTCGCCCCTCAAACTCCGGGTCGTTTAAAATATCAATTATTATTTCGGCCACTTCATCCACCAGGTTCACCTTTTCGAGCTTAAGGGGAACCATGTCGTTTTTCAGCCTGTAGGTGAGCCTCAGATCCTCCAGCAATTGTTCGATATAGTCAGCTTTTTCCTTTATTACCTTCAAATAGCGGTTCTTTTCTTCAGGAGTTTTATGGTAAGAATCCTCCAGCAGGATTTCCGCGTAACCCTTTATAGAGGTGAGGGGAGTCTTTAAGTCATGGGATATGTTTTCGATCCACTCTTCCCGCAGGCGGTCCAGTTTTCTTTTTTGAAGTTCCCCTTCCTCCAGTGTCCGGGAAAGGGCATTAAGCTGGCGGTAAACTTCTTTGTACAGGCCCTTTTCCGGGTAAAGTTTTCCGTATTCCCCCTCGGAGAGGGTTTTTATGCCGTCCATGATTTTAAAAAGGGGAGCGGCCAGCTTCCTGCCGAAAAGGTAACTGATGAGGATTGTGACGAGAGCCGTGCTCAAAAACACCGAAAGCATCACTCTTCTCCAAGAGCTGAACAGTCTGGAAACATTTAGATAGAATACGAACCTCGACACGTATTTGTAAGGGAAGCCTATTACGTAACTCCACTCCCGCCCTCCGGCCTTTGAAACACTTATAAATATATTGTAATCTCCTATGACCCCTGAGTACTTGTACGCGTGGACTATATCCACGGGAGTATAATGAGAAGGAGCTTCGGGAGGTTTGAAGCGGCTGTAGACTTCGTTACCCGTTTCGTCCAGTATCTGTATCCAGCCTCCCAATTTCTGAAGCTCCGAAAGACCTTCATGGGTTACGGCGGGCTTTCCATCTTTATAAAATATGTACTTTTTAAAATCCAGAGTAAACTTTTCGGCTTGGTTCGGAAAGGTGAAGGGGCCGTTTTCTTTAGCCGCAGGACCGGAACCGAGTAAGTAATAGGAGACGAAGTACAGTACCAAAAGGAATATGATCACAGTAGTCACAGCGTAAGTCAGCAGAAAACCTAAGCTTATTTTCCACCTCATACTGTCAACCTCACTTGGGGGAGCTATGAGTTACCAGTTTATAGCCCAGCCCTTTTACCGTAAGTATATAGCGCGGGTTAGCAGGATCGTCCTCGAGCTTTTCTCTCAGGTGCCGGATGTGTACCATGATGGTGTTGTCATCGCCCAAATAGGGCTCCTGCCACACCGCCTCATATAGCCTTTTTTTGCTGATAATGTGATCAGGATGGCGGGCAAGGTACAGCAATATTCCATATTCAAGAGCGGTAAGATTGACGGCCCGCTCCTTTTTTAAAACCATTCCCTTGCCGGCATCGATCTTTATATCGCCGAAGGAAATAATATCCTGGGAGCTGGTATCCTCTCCTGAAGTCCCGATTTTTAAATAATACTGGTCCCGCCTCAAATGAGCCTTGACCCTGAAAGCCACCTCTTTGGGGCTGAAGGGCTTTGTTATGTAATCGTCTCCGCCGATACCGAGCCCTAGAATCTTGTCCACATCTTCGCTTTTTGCGGAAACAAAAAGTATGGGCGCTAGGGTTATCTCCCTTAACCTCCGGCAAACTTCAAAGCCGTCCATGTCGGGAAGCATTACATCAAGAATGATGAGATCCGGCTTCTCCCGCCGGCATATTTCTATTGCTGCCCCGCCCGAACCGGCGCACATCACCCTGGTAAAGCCCTCTTTTTCGAGAGCTGTCTTAAGGATATCCCGGATACTCTCATCGTCATCTATTATCAGTATCTTTCTGTCAAAAATTCTTACGTCCTCGCCCACCGAATTCACCTCTCCAGTTTATGGCAGAATATGTAAGGAGTATATATTTATTATACCCGTACGGGCATTAGAATTGAAGAATAATAAGTGAGCCGTGCTTAAAAGCACGGCTTATCATTAATTATAAAGGCTTTTTCATATCATGTATTTTCTATTATGTAACTTAACTATTTAACCATATTCATAAAGAGCACAATTATAAACGCATTGAAGAAGTCAATAAACAAGCTTCCCACAAGAGGGACTACGAAGAATGCCCTTGGTGCAGGCCCATATTGTTCTGTCAGTGCTCTCATATTTGCCATTGCGTTGGATGTCGCCCCCATGCCGAAGCCGCAGTGTCCCGAAGTTAACACCGCCGCCTCGTAATCGCGCCCCATGGCGTTGAAGGTGATGAAATAGGCCACCAGAATCATCAGAAGGGTCTGGAAAGCCAAAATCACGATGAGCGGCAGGGCCAGTCCCTTAAGCTGCCAGAGCT
>QGUT01000260.1 GCA_003242255.1 Bacillota bacterium | reverse complement strand
CCTTATGGGATCGTAGGTTTTATACATCTGGGCGGTATCCACGAAGTTTATACCCTTTTGCAGGGCGTGTGCCACCACTTTTGTGGAGGATTCAAGGTCCATATTTTTTTGAAGGGGCCCCATGGGAAGGGCGCCAAAGCAAAGCTCCGTTACTTCTATTCCCGTTTTACCAAGGATGTTTTTTTTTCATAAAAACGCCACCTTTGCAAAAATATTTTTTTGAATATATTTCTACCAAAGTTTATAAAAACCTTTTCGTGAGAAAGCCGATTTTTTGTCGAAAACCTGTTCGAAAATGGCGTCGTAAAAAGAAGGAATTGTACGACTTTTTGTAGAAATATAATATTGCCTAACTTCCTTTCTTTTCCACAAACCCGAGAATGAAACATTATTCAAGTTAGATGGAAGGGGAGAAATTGGAGAAGTTAATTATTATACATGGGCGATGCATGGAGAAGACACACCAACATTAAACCCCAATCTGTAGTGAAAGGAATCAAATTTTGGTTTGATTAATTCTGTAGAGCTGCAGGCTTAAAAACTGCGGATGACTGGAATGAAAACGTTACAAACACACCTGCTTTTCGGCGGTGAGGTTTGGCAATGTGCTAGGGAGTGCCGGCAGCGTGATACCGCTTTTTAGAAAGCAAATTGAAGCAGGAGGGCCTGTCACGGTCACCCACCCCGAAGTTAGCCGCTATTTCATGACTATACCAGAGGCAGTGCAGCTCGTGATTCAGGCTGGCGCTATGGCGAAAGGCGGCGAAATCTTCGTGCTCGATATGGGAGAACCGGTAAAAATATTGGATTTAGCTAAAGAAATGATAAGGCTTAGCGGCCTTGAACCGGAAAAGGATAAAAGATATTTTTTGCGAGAACCGACAAAAGTTTTTCGGAATACAAGGAGGAATTGGAATACCTCTTAAACATCTTCATGCCATCTGATCCCGAAATGAAAAAGATGTTCTCCAAATTTGAAGCTAAGCTTTTCATGCAGGAAGATAAGAAAATTACAGTGCTGCCCTGATGTTTAAATTTATATTCCCTTTTATTTTATTCGCACTGCAAAGCGCTTTTTTCCTTCGACAAATTTACTTAATACTTTTTAAAATGAACAATTATAATCTTATCATGCATCTAATTTATCTAAATAAGACAAGTATTAAAGGCTATATTTAACAGCATTTCCCAATAACTTACCTAAAAAAGCCAGAAAAAACAAGCTGGAGGTAATTGTAATGCCTAACTTATGGATTAAAACTCCCCTTTGGACAGGAAATTTAGATATGAAAAGCGATGTGCTTCAGCCAACGGGCATCATGGGTTCCCTGAGGTGGTGGTTTGAAGCGATATTGAGGGGGTTGGACAAATACGCTTGCGACCCGACTAGTGGTGAAAGATGCCCGGTGAATCTCAATAAAAAAGATCACTTCTGTCCGGCATGCCTGATCTTTGGGGCTACTGGGATTAGAAGGATGTTTGGATTGGACGTTGACGGAGGTGAGAAAGTATTTGACGAAGGACCGGTAAACATAAAACCATTAGAAGGACGCAGGGGTTGGTACCTAGGAAGCGGACTAAAAGGTAAAATGAAATTGCGCATAACAGCCTTAGACAAAGACTTTGAAGAAAATTTGATTTTGACTCCTTTGATTGTGGCGTCAAAATGGGGAGGAATAGGAGGAAAGACCCAGCATGGATATGGAGTAGTAGAGATAGAAGATGTTCCAGAGATGGAGGTTGCTAAATTTAAAGGAGCCCTTGAAAAAATCATAATGGAAAGGTCATCTAAATTGAATATAGAGCTAAGACATGGAAACGTCAGTGAGCTTCCCAATCTGAAAGAGATGTTTTTTGCTAAAGTCCGGTTTGAAGTTGATAATAAAGATTGGTGGCAAAATGTAGATGGGCTCAGTAGTCTC
>QGUT01000083.1 GCA_003242255.1 Bacillota bacterium | reverse complement strand
TAAGGTAACTGAAAAAAAGGTTAGGGAGAGATTTGGGTTTTAAGGAACTCCGGTGGTGCTAAGAGGCCGGAACAAAAAAGGAAAGGATTAGGGGGTCTTTTTTGATGAAAGCAGCGGTAATCGGTGCGGGCAGCTGGGGAACGGCCATCTCCCAGATACTGGCAGACAACGGCGCCGAAGTAAAACTTTGGGTGAGGAGAAAGGAGTTGGCCGAGCGAATCAGGAA
The DNA here is from genome assembly GCA_003242255.1 of Bacillota bacterium. Classification (GTDB taxonomy): domain Bacteria; phylum Bacillota; class Thermosediminibacteria; order Thermosediminibacterales; family Thermosediminibacteraceae; genus Fervidicola. The sequence continues at coordinate 6,789 of QGUT01000083.1, read as the reverse complement.
TACCCGCGAAAACGGCGAATACCTGCCGGGAGTGAGGCTTCCGGATGGGATTGTAATCACGAGCGAATTGAAGGAAGCTCTCGACGGAGCTGAAGTGGTGGTTATGGCCGTGCCGTCCCAGGCAATGCGGAAGATAGCCAGAGCTGCGGGGCCTTATATAAACAATCAGAGCATCGTCGTCAGCGCCGCCAAAGGCATCGAATTGGGAACCCTGCTCAGGATGTCCCAGGTCTTAAAGGAGGAACTGCCGGAAAGGGCAAGAGCGGAAATCGCGGTCCTCTCCGGCCCCAGCCATGCCGAAGAAGTGGGAAGGCGGTTTCCCACTGCGGTGGTTGCTGCTTCTGAAAAGAAGGAAGTGGCCGAAAGGGTTCAGGACTTATTCATGAACTCGTACTTCAGGGTCTACACCAATACGGACATGGTAGGAGTGGAGACGGGAGGGGCTCTGAAGAACATAATAGCCCTCTGCGCGGGGATAGCGGAAGGCCTGGGTTACGGAGATAATACGAGAGCGGCTTTGATAACGAGGGGAATCATGGAGATAATCCGGCTGGGCGTTAAAATGGGTGGGAAGCCCTCCACCTTCTTCGGGCTTTCCGGCGTGGGCGACGTCATAGTGACCTGCAGCAGCATGTTGAGCCGCAACCGGAGGGCAGGTATAGAAATAGGCCGGGGGAAATCCGTGGAAGAGGTCGTGAACTCGACCAGCATGGTCATCGAGGGCATATATACCACCAAAGCCGCTTATGACCTGGCCCAGAGGCACGGCGTAGAGATGCCCATAACGGAGAAGGCCTACGAAGTGCTTTACGAAGGCAAAAAACCCCAGGATGCAGTCAACGAACTCATGAGCCGCAGGGGCAAGCATGAAATGGAAGAATTGATTACCATGTCCTGGCTTTAAACGTGGCAAGTCCACGTTTTTTTATTTTTAAAGTAATATTTGGGACACGGCATCATATATATATTATTGAAAAAAGCCGAAAAGACTACCCTTCCTAAGGGATCCGGATTTAAAACTATGGTAGGAAGGGGGTAGATAAGTTTACAAAGGAGGGGAAACCGTGGAGAGATTTGATTTGTTCAAGGATATTGCGGAAAGAACCGGCGGCGATATCTACATAGGCGTGGTAGGTCCAGTGCGGGCGGGCAAGTCTACTTTCGTAAAAAGGTTTATGGAATTGCTGGTGATCCCCAACATCCAGGACCACAACGCCAAGAGCAGGACGAAAGATGAGCTCCCCCAGAGCGGCGCCGGTCGGATGATCACCACGGCGGAGCCCAAATTCATTCCGAGCCAGGCGGTAGAAATAACTTTTAAGGACAACATCAAATTTCGGGTAAGACTGGTGGACAATGTGGGGTACTCTGTGAGAGGGGCCATCGGCTACGAGGACGAAAACGGCCCCAGGATGGTGTCCACCCCCTGGTTCGAAGAAGAGATACCCTTTCAGGAAGCTGCGGAAATCGGCACCCGCAAGGTCATTGAGGAACACTCTACCATCGGCGTGGTGGTTACCACCGACGGGACCATAACCGATATCCCCAGGGAAAACTACGTCCAGGCCGAAGAGAGGGTTGTAAGTGAACTGAAGGAAATAGGGAAACCCTTCGTGGTCGTGCTGAACTCTGCCGAGCCGGAGGATCCAAAAACGCTTCAGTTAAAAGAAGAACTCGAAGAAAAATACGACGTGCCGGTAATACCCCTCAACTGCCTGGAGATGAACCAGGACCATATTTTCGGCCTGCTGGAAGAAATCCTGCTGGAATTTCCCATGGTGGAGATCAACATTCACCTGCCGAAATGGATAGAGGCTTTGGATAAAGAACATTACCTCAGGGCAAAGCTGGAAGAGACCATCAAGGAAAAGATCAAAGACATAAACAAAGTTAGGGATATCAATAAAGTCGCTTCGTCCCTGAAAGAAAGCGAGTTTCTCGAAGATGTGACGATAAAAGAGATGAATTTGGGCAGCGGCTTGGCCCAAATAATGCTGGAAGCCAAAAAAGAGTTGTTCTACAAGGTGCTCAGCGAGGTTACGGGCCTTACTATCGAAGGAGAGCACCAGCTGATACCTCTGTTAAAGGACCTGGCCGAGGCCAAAAAAGAGTACGACAAAGTGGCAAAAGCTCTTGATGATGTAAAGCGGGTCGGTTACGGAATAGTTCCGCCCCAGTTGGACGAACTGACCCTGGAAGAGCCGGAAGTCATAAGGCAGGGCTCCAAATTCGGGGTGAGGATTAGGGCCATTGCCCCTTCCATTCATATGATACGGGCGGATATCCAGACCGAGGTTTCGCCGATCATCGGGACCGAAAAGCAAAGCGAAGAACTCATAAATTACTTGATGAGCGAGTTCGAGAACGACCCTGCGAAGATATGGCAGACGAACATTTTCGGAAAATCCCTGAGGGATTTGGTCCGGGAGGGTATACAGAACAAACTGGTTCACATGCCCGAATCGGCCCAGTCCAAATTGCAAGAGACCCTGCAGCGCATCGTAAACGAGGGTAGCGGCAGCCTCATCTGCATAATCCTTTAAAAAAATTTTATCTACCAGGCTTGAAAATGTCGGCATTATGCCTTATAATATAAATTGAATTTCGGACAGTGTCTGGGTGTGGCGCAGTTTGGTAGCGCGCTAGAATGGGGTTCTAGAGGTCGGGGGTTCAAGTCCCCCCACTCAGACCATTAAGAAAGAAACGTGGAGCGAAAAAGCTCTACGTTATTTTTTTATTTACTTGCAGGATGGAGTTTAAGACATGAACAATTCTCTATTAAACGCCATAAAGAATCAAAAGGCCGCTTTGCAACAGGACAAAGATTTAAAAGAGACAATCAGCAAGGCCTGGATGCTGGCGTGGCCCGTGGTGATAGAACAGGCCCTGGCTACTCTGAGCCAGGTGGCCGACATGGCTATGGTGGGAAGGCTCGGCGCTGAGGCAGTGGCGGCGGTGGGCCTGAGCATGAACCCTTTTAACCTGTTAAATGCGCTCATCATGGGTATTTCGGTAGGCACGACGGCGCTGGTGGCCAGGGCAGTGGGTTCGGGCGACCGGGAAAAGGCGGGGCAGGCCACGGGGCAATCGGTCGTCGCTTCCTTTTTAATAGGCATTGTCCTTGTGTTCCTGGCTTTCGTCAATTCGTCCAAAATCATGGTTTATATGGGCGCCGAATCCTCGGTGATACCCCTGGGGAGCAGTTACCTGAGGGCGATGATGCCGGGAATGCTCTTTTTGTTCATCTTCAGCGTATGTGCCTCAGCCCTCAGGGGTGCTGGGGATACCAGGACTCCCATGATCGTCAATGCCTTCTTAAATATTTTCCATATCGCGGCCAACTATTTTTTAATTTTCGGCGGGCCTGGTTTTTCGGGGCTGGGAGTGGTAGGCGCCGGGATTTCGTCGTCCCTCTCGCGCTTTTTGGGGGCGGTCTGCCTCGTGTATTTTTTGTCCAGGAGCAATAAAGTCCTTTGCGTCAATTGGAAAAACGTCACCGGGAATTTCGACTGGCTTTTGTTTTCAAAGACAATGAACATAGGTATACCTGCGGCCTTCGAGAGGGTCCTCGTCTCCACGGGACATATAGTCTACACCCGGCTGGTGGCAGATCTGGGGACCAAAGCCTATGCCGCCCATTCTCTCAGCATCAACGCCGAATCTTTTTCCTACATGCCTGGAATTGGTTTTGCCACTGCAGCTACTGCCATGGTGGGACAGCATCTGGGGGCTGGCGATCCGAAGGGGGCGCAGAGGAGCGGCACAATTTCCCTTCTAATGGCCATGTCCATAATGGGGGCCATGGGTCTATTATTTTTTTCCTTTCCCGCAGCCTTTCTTAAGATCTTCACCGACGATTCGGATATAATAAAAATGGGAATCCCACTCCTGCGCATGGTGGCTTTTACTCAGATTCCCGAGTGCATCGGCATGGTCATACCGGGAGCTCTGAGGGGAGCAGGGGATACGAAGATAGCCGTTTACACGACTATTTTCGGAATGTGGATCGTAAGGATAGGATTCACCTCGTACTTCTTAAAATACCTCAATATGGGATTGATAGGGGCCTGGATCGCGATGTTTCTGGATTGGGCCGTCAGGTCGGTGCTCTACATAATCCGGTTCAGAGGCGGAGAGTGGAAAAATATAAAAGTATAGGTACTTTCCTTCCATTTTTCTGATAAAGATGGAAGGATTCTTCTATTTTATGGAGAAGAATAAAAAATATGGTGAAGGGGATGAAGAGAAAGGCCAGTTCGAAAGTCGTAGACTTGAGGTCGAGGAGAATCAGGAAAAAGCGACGGAAGATTGTATGGCCGCTGACGGCAACATTTTTATGTCTGTTGCTCATATGCCTTATAGCCTATGCGCGGGAGGACATATATGTAGCAAAGGAGAGCGAGATCGAAGAAGTTATTTCCAGTGAAGCGGTTTTGGTAAAGAATGAAAGGGTGATAAAGTCGCCCGCCGAGGGCAAGCTGGAGCTTCTGGTCAAAGCGGGGCAAAGGGTGAGGGTGAATACCCCCCTCTTCAAAGTGGTTGCCGATGCGGATAAAAAACAGTTGCTCGAAAATGAACTGGGAGAACTGAAAAAGAAACTGGAAAATGTGAAGAAGGCCCAACTTCAAAACGAGGCTGCCGTGGAGGTGTTAGAAAAGAGCATACAGCTCCAGGAGCAAAAGCTGGAGGAGATAGAATGCACGGTTTTCGCGCCGATGGCGGGGACTGTTAGTTTCAGCATAGACGGTTATGAGGACCTTCTGGTGCCCGATAAGATAAATTCTCTGGAATACGGCGACTTGAAAGTCATAGAGGTTAGCGGAGAAAGCGAAGCTGTGCTGGAAGCGGCAAAGATAAATCAGGCAGTGCTCAAAATTGTAGATAACTTGTTCCTAAATCTGGTAACTCCGTTGAGCGGCGGCGAAAGTTTAAAGTCGGGGAGGAAATATACCGTAAGATTTCCCGATTTGGGCCTCGAACTCAAGGCAGAGCTACTAAAACTTTCCGAAGACGGAAAGACAGCAGTGTTTCTCATCAAAGATGTGCCCTTTGAACTCCTCGATGAGAGGAAAGTCCCGGTGGAAATCGTGGCGAAGACCTACAAAGGCATCGGTGTTCCGGTTTCGGCCGTAATAAATCAAAAGGGCGAGGAAGGTGTGCTTTTGTTTTATGACGGCAGGTCCATTTTTAAACCGGTAGAGGTTGTGGCCTGCGACGATGAAGTCGCGATAGTCGAAGGCATAAAACTCGGCGATAGGGTTATAGTGAAGAGGGGATTGATATGGAATCTATTGAGAAAAATATAGAAGACCTGAGGTTGCGAGTAAAGGAGGCAGCCGAAAAATCGGGCCGCCGGGAAGAGGATATAAAAATAGTGGCAGTGACCAAGACGGTGCCGCCGGAGAAAATCCAGATCGCCGTCGATAAGGGACTAAGAATTCTAGGAGAAAACCGCGTGCAAGAAGCCCAGGGCAAAATAGAAGCGGTAAAAGGCGACGTCACCTGGCACATGATAGGGCACTTGCAAAAAAATAAAGTCAAGTATGCGGTAAAGATTTTTTCCATGATTCAGTCAGTGGACAGCTACGAACTGGCCGCCGAGATAGACAAAAGGGCGGCTATGCTCGGCAAGGTCATGGATGTGCTGGTTCAGGTAAACATAGGAAAGGAAGAAACCAAATTCGGAGCCGAATACGAAGAGACGCCGGAATTGATAAAAAAGATCTCCGAGCTAGAGCACATCAGGGTTAGAGGACTGATGGCGATACCTCCTTTTAAGGAGAACCCGGAAGACGTGAGGCCGTTTTTCAAGAAAATGCGGGAATTGTTTATGGAATTGAAAAATTTAAACCTGCAAAACGTAGAAATGGAGATTTTGTCTATGGGCATGACCCATGATTTTCATGTGGCTATAGAAGAGGGGGCAAACATGATAAGGATAGGGAGCGGAATTTTCGGACCAAGAATATAGGATGAGGAGGTATTAAAAAGTGGCCGGAAAAAAATTGTGGAACAAGATACTCTATTTTCTTGGAATAGATGACGAAGAACCACCTGTACCCCAGTACGAAGACCCCCTTGAAATTCCTGCAAGATCCGAAAAAGGCAGGGTAATAAATATTCACCAGATATCGAAAAACAGGGTTACCGTTTTTAAACCCATTTCCTTCGACGAAGTCAAAGAGATCTCGGAGGAGTTGAAAAACCGAAGGGCGGTCATAGTAAATCTGGAAGGCCTGGATAAAGAGACGGGAAGGCGCATACTGGATTTTTTAAGCGGCAGCGTCTACACCCTGGACGGAACGGTGAAGAAAGTGGGCAGCGGCACCTTTGTGTTTGCGCCCAACAACGTGGATATAACCGGCTTTAACCTGGACGAGATAGAATCCGGGGAAGACAAGAAGACCATAAAAATTTGAACCGAGGAGGTTGGGCTTTGCAGTTATTGAGGGCCATTGACCTGTTTTTCAGAGTGCTGGAATTCTTAATTTTAGCAAGAGTTTTCATGAGCTGGCTGCCTGGATTTGAGTTACGGCCTGTTTATAGATTCGTCTATCAAGTGACAGAACCTCTCCTTGCTCCTTTCCGGCGCTTATTTTTTAGATTTTCACCTCCGTCGGGAGGTTTTTATTTCGATTTTTCTCCCGTATTTGCTCTCATTGCCCTGGATATCGTGAAAAATGTATTAATTACGCTTTTGCTGAGGGCGATGTATTAAACAACTAGATAGGAGTGATAGATTGCAGTTGAACCACTGGGACATCAAAACAAAAAAATAAAGAAAACATA
>QGUT01000082.1 GCA_003242255.1 Bacillota bacterium | reverse complement strand
GACTACAACGGAGGTTACGTGTTCCCCTGCGCCATCGATTACGGCACCTACGCCGCCATAAGGAAGAGGAACGACCGCAGGATCTTTCTGGCCTCCTTGAATTTCGACCTGAAGGTGGTGCTGGACTCGGACCATATTTTTTACGACAAAGGCCACGATTGGGCCAATTACCCCAAAGGGGTTTTGAAGGTGCTGAAGGAGGAAGGCTACGATTTTCCCGGTTTTGAAATAGTCTTCGGCGGCAACATTCCCACCGGTGCGGGACTTTCCTCTTCGGCCTCCATCGAGGTGGTGACCGCCGTGGCCTTAAACGAAGTCTTCGACCTCAAGATCGACCGGATAGAGCTGGTAAAAATGTGCCAGAGGGCCGAAAACACTTTTGTCGGGGTAAACTGCGGCATAATGGACCAGTTTGCCGTGGGGATGGCCAAAAAGGACCGGGCCATCCTCTTAAAGAGCGATACTTTGGAATATTCCTACGTGCCTTTGGAACTCAAAGGCCACAAAATTCTGATCACCAACACCAACAAGCGGAGGGGGCTTAAGGATTCCAAGTACAACGAAAGGCGGAGCGAGTGCGAAAGGGCTCTGGCGTTCCTTCAAAAGGTGCTGCCGGCGAAAAATCTCTGCGAAATCTCGTTGGAACAGTTCGAGGAATATTCCCGCCTCATCCCGGACGAAGTTTTGAAAAAGAGGGCAAGGCACGTCATCACCGAAAACCAGCGGGTGGTGGACGCGGTGAAAGCCCTCCGGGAAGGGAACCTGGCGGAGTTCGGCCGGCTGATGGTGGACTCCCACCGCTCCCTCCGGGACGATTACGAGGTCACCGGGCAAGAACTGGATGTGCTGGTGGAGGAAGCCCTGAAAGTCGAGGGCACGGTGGGGTCCCGCATGACCGGCGCCGGTTTCGGCGGGTGCACCGTGAGCATAGTGAGAGAAGAGGCGGTGGAGGAGTTCAAAGAATCGGTCTTCAAAAATTACAAAGAGAAAATCGGCTATGAACCATCTTTTTACGTGACTGAAGTGGGGGAAGGAGCAGGAGAAGTAAAGCAAATTGGCGAATAGGGATTTAAAATCGGGCAAAGGGGGATTGTATGGCGAACCTGATACCGGTCAGTTACAAATTATTAAGAGGCATGAACGAATCGCTGATACTGAACATCATAAGGAAGAAGGGGCCCATTTCCAGGGCTGACATCGCCAAAAGCACCAATTTAACTCCTCCCACCGTGACCAACATAGTAAACAAGCTCATCGAAAACGGAATGGTCGTAGAGTACAAATTGGGCGAATCCAGCGGCGGAAGGCCCCCGGTGCTGGTGAAGATAAACCCCGAGTTCATGAACGTCCTGGTGATCCATATTCGCACCAGGAGCCTTGAGGCTTACGCCCTCGACGCCGAGTACAGCAAAAAGGCCTCCCGGAAATACCCGATAGAAGGGCTGGGCGAAAGGGAAGTGCTGGAAATCTTAGAATCGGTCATTGGAGAGTTGACTGGGGAACTGGACAGCAGCGTATCCGGGATAGGCATAGTGGTGAGGGGGCCCGTCAAGACCCGGGAAGGCATTTCCGTCTTCGCTCCCAACATAGGGTGGCGCAATGTGCCTTTAAAGAAGATAGTGGAAGAGAAGTTCGGCATCCCCACTTACATCATGAACGACGTGCGGGCCATGGCGTGGGGAGAATTTCACATGAACGAAATCAAAGGGGCCGAAAACATGATATTTTTGAAAGTCGGCTACGGCATCGGTTCGGCAATAGTTATAGGCGGAAAGCTTTACACCGGGGTCCTTGACAGCGCGGGCGAAATCGGCCATACCACCATCGATATAAGCGGGCCCGGGTGCAGCTGCGGTAAAAGCGGCTGCTTCGAGGCGCTGGCGTCGGAAAAGGCCCTGGTGAATCTGGCGGTGGAGGCCCTTAAAAGGGGCGAGGACTCGGTGCTGCGCCGCATGGCGGAAGGAGTACCGGAGAAAGTGACTCCAGAGATGATCTACGAGGCTGCGAAAATGGACGACGAACTGGCGAAAAGGGCCCTGGAAACGGTGGGCAGGTACCTGGGGATAGGCATCGCCAACATAATAAACATTTTCAATCCGAGGCTGATCCTGCTGGGTGGAGGCATAGTAAAGGGTCGGAAGTTTTTCGAGGAAGCGATGAGAAGGACCGCCCGGGAGATGGCCCTGGAGGATTCCTACGCTTCGTGCAGTATAGCCTTTTCCGAGCTGGGCGACGAGGCCACCTTGATAGGGGCGGCCACCATGGTGATGGACAACTTATTCGGATGGAGGGAGGGGTTCGTTGATTAAAATTGAATTTGTGAATTTCATGGGGTGGGAAAGGTGCGTCCGATTGTCCAACGGGATCGTTGACCTGATAGCCACCACGGAAGTGGGGCCCAGGATAGTGAGGTTCGGCTTCGAAGGGGGGCAAAACGAGCTGGCCCTTGACCGGGCCGCCTGCGGCCTGAAGGGCGGCGATGAGTTCAGGCTGTACGGCGGACACCGGCTCTGGCACAGCCCCGAAGACCGCAGGAGGACCTATCTTCCGGACAACGAGCCGGTAGATTTTCGGGAGATTGAGGGCGGCATAAGGCTCATTCAAAAGCCGGAAGCCCTGGCCCACACCCAGAAGCAGATCGACATATTGATGGACGAAAAAGAAAGCAGGGTGAAACTGATCCATAGGATAACCAACCTGGGCCTTTGGCCGGTGGAGCTCTCGGCCTGGGCCATAACGATCCTCGACGCCGGTGGGATCGAAATCATACCCCAGCCGGCGAGGGACACGGACCTTCTGCCGAACAGGCGGATCGCCCTGTGGCCCTATTCCAGGATGAACGACGAAAGGGTGCACTGGGGCGAAAGGTACGTGATAATAAAGCAGAATCCCGGCATTAAAAGACCTTTCAAGCTCGGGATCAACAACGAAGCAGGATGGGCCGCCTACGGAAGAGGGGGGCACTTATTCTTCAAAAAATACCGCCACGACCCGGAGGCCACCTATCCCGATTTTGGGGTATCTTATGAGACGTACACCACCGACTGGATGCTGGAAATGGAGACTTTAAGTCCCTTTGTGAAGCTCCAGCCGGGCGAAGGGGTGGAACACGTGGAAGAATGGGAGCTTTACGATGGCGTAAAACTGGAAGAGATCGATGAAGGGGGAATCGATGAAATAATTGAAAAAACGTTAAATAAATGTATGGAAGAAAGTTTATAAAAATTTTTAATAAAATGAGTCTGAAAGGCAGGAATTTTTAAAACGGTGGAGAATCTATTACTTAGGTTATTTAAAATAAAAAATAAAGTTAAAATCCAGGGGGGGTTTTGTGTGTCTATGAAAAAATCTATTGCTTTAGCCGTGATATGCGTGCTGGCGGTATCGGTGCTGCTGGCAGGATGCGGAGGACAGCAAAACACCGAAACCAGCACCGGCGGCGAAAAGCAGCCCGTGATTGGTGTTGCGATTTACAAGTTTGACGACACCTTCATGACCAGCGTGAGGGACAACATCGCCAAGGCCGCTGAAGGCAAGGCTAAAGTGGATATCGTAGATTCCCAGAATTCCCAGCCGATTCAGAACGATAAGATCGACCTTTTCATAACGAAAAAAGTGGATGCCCTTATAGTCAACCCGGTGGATCGCACGGCTGCGGGCACGATCATCGACAAGGCAAAAGAAGCGAACATTCCGGTGGTGTTTATCAACAGGGAACCGCTGCCGGAAGACATGCAGAAGTGGGATAAAGTTTATTACGTAGGCGCCAGGGCCGAAGAATCGGGCAGGCTTCAGGGCGAGATAATGGCCGAGTACTGGAAATCCCACCCCGAAGCGGACAAAAACAAGGACGGCAAGATGCAGTACGTCATGCTGATGGGCGAACCGGGCCATCAGGATGCGGAACTGCGCACCAAGTACTCCATCGAAGCGGTCAAGGCAGCCGGAATAGAGGTTGAGGAACTGGCAAGGGATACCGCCATGTGGGACCGGGTAAAGGCCCAGGATAAAATGGCTGCATTCCTGACTGCCCACGGCGACAAGATAGAAGCGGTGTTCGCCAACAACGACGATATGGCTCTGGGCGCCATTGAAGCTCTGAAGGCAGCCGGCTACTTCAAGGACGGCAAGTACATACCTGTAGTCGGCGTGGACGCCACCGTCCCCGGGGTTGAGGCTCTGAAAGAGGGGACTCTCCTCGGCACCGTGCTGAACGATGCAAAGAACCAGGGTCGGGCGGCTTTGGAATTGGCATATGTCCTGGCCAAGGGCGAGACCCCGACCAAGGAAAACACCGGTTATGAAATAACCGACGGAAAATACGTATGGATTCCCTACGTGAAGATAACCCTTGACAACATTGAAGATGCACAGCAGTGAGCCGGAAGATAGATAGATAAAGAGATTAAAATTAATATTTTGTGTGCTGTGAATGTCTATAAAGCAAGGAATTTTTTCCTTGCTTTATAATTAACTTTAATTTTTATGCCCAAAGTTGGGAGGCATAAGATGACAAACAGTGAATTTATCCTCGAGATGCGAAATATCTCCAAAGAATTTCCCGGGGTAAAGGCCCTGGACAACGTGACTTTGAAAGTCCGGCCGGCCACCGTTCATGCGATCATGGGCGAAAACGGAGCGGGGAAATCCACATTGATGAAGTGCCTTTTCGGGATCTACCAGCCCGATGCGGGCGAGATCATCCTGGACGGCAGGAAGGTAGATATAAGAAATTCCAAGGAAGCTCTGGACCTGGGAATCTCCATGATCCACCAGGAACTGCTCCCCGTAAGACAAAGAAGCGTCATGGAAAACCTCTGGCTGGGGCGGTTTCCAAAAAAGAGGTACGGCATCTTTGAGTTTGTCGATGAGGCCAAGATGTACCGGGACACCCAGGAAATCCTTTCGAAATTTAACATCGACGTAAAGCCCACGGAACTGATGAAAAATTTGTCGGCCTCGAAGATACAGTTCATCGAGATAACGAAGGCCGTATCGTACAACGCAAAGATCATCATCATGGACGAACCCACATCTTCCCTTACGGAAAACGAAGTGGTCCAGCTCTTCGACCTCATCGGAAAGCTCAAAAAACAGGGAGTCGCCATAATTTACATTTCCCACCGGATCGACGAGATCTTCAAAATAGCCGATGAACTTACAATCATGCGCGACGGGAAGGTCGTCGGGACCTGGGCGACCCACGAATTGACCGAAGATATGATCATATCGAAGATGGTAGGCCGGGAAATGACCAGCCGGTTTCCCAAGCGGGAAGCTACCCCGGGAGAGGTCATACTTCGGGTGGAAAATCTGACCTCCGCCAATCCGGCGTCCTTCAGAAACGTCTCCTTTGAACTGAGAAAGGGAGAAATCCTGGGAATAGGAGGTCTGGTGGGGTCCCAGCGGACGGAACTGGTGGAATCCATTTTCGGCTTAAGGCCCATCGCGTCCGGCAAGATTTTCTTAAACGGAAAAGAAGTTGTGATCCGATCCCCCATCGACGCTAAGAAACACGGGATAGCTCTTCTCACCGAAGAAAGGCGCTCCACCGGCATTTTCCCCGACCTCAATATAATAGAAAACACCACCATGGCCAGTTTGACCAATTACACGGGCAGGTTTATGTGGATCAACGACAGGAAGCGGAGAAAAGACACCGAATCCATGGTAAATCTCCTGAGGATAAAGACGCCCACTCTCAGGAGTCTGATAAAAAATCTCTCCGGCGGAAACCAGCAAAAAGTCCTTTTGGCTCGCTGGTTGCTCACCTCTCCCGAAATACTGATCCTGGATGAGCCGACGCGGGGAATCGACGTTGGAGCGAAGTACGAGATCTACACGATAATGAACGAACTCACAAAGCAGGGCAAGGGAATCATAATGATATCGTCCGAAATGCCAGAGCTCTTAGGAATGGCTGACAGGATCATGGTGATGTGCGAAGGGTACCTTTCCGGGATTCTCGATAGGAACGAGGCCACAGAAGAAAAGATAATGCGCCTTGCCAGCAAATATGCAAAATGAGGCGGAGGAGAGATGGGTGTGAACGAAAAGATTAAAGAATATTTGACCCAATATACCATTTATGTGGTGCTGATAGTTTTGATCATAGGTATTGCCATAAAGGCCCCGTCCTTTTTATCGCTGAGGGTTTTCAGGGATATACTGGTGCAGAGTTCCACGAGGATAATAATAGCCCTGGGAGCCGCCCTCGTCATTCTTATAGGAGGTGCGGACCTTTCCGCAGGGCGTCTGGTAGGGCTGGCCGCCGTGGTCTCCGCTTCGCTGCTCCAGTCTCCCGATTATGCCCGGCGGTTTTTCCCCGACATGCCGCAGCTACCTCTGATTGTGCCTATCATAATTACGGTTTTCATAGGGTTCCTGTTTGGCCTTCTGAACGGATTTGTGGTCGCCCGATTCAAGGTCCCGCCTTTCATAGCTACTCTGGGCACGATGGTCATAGCCTACGGTGCCAACTCCATTTACTTTAACCTACCTCCTAACAATTCCCAGCCCATCGCGGGTTTAAGAAAAGATTTTTCCAGGCTGGGCACCGGAAGTCTCGGGGTGATCCCCTACGTAATAATTATCGCGGTGGTCATCACCGTATTCATGTGGATTCTGCTCAACAAGACCAGTTTCGGCAAGAACCTGTACGCCATCGGTGGAAACCGGGAAGCCGCTGTGGTGTCTGGCGTCAATGTGGAGCGCCACATTCTATGGCTTTTCGCTATCGCCGGAACGCTCTACGCCATAGCCGGCATACTGGAAGCCGCCAGGACCGGCGGAGCCACCAACAACTACGGCAACATGTATGAATTGGATGCCATAGCCGCCTGCGTGGTCGGAGGCTGGTCCGTATCCGGAGGTGTGGGCACGGTCCCGGGGGTTATCGCCGGTGTGCTCATATTCAGCGTGATCAACTACGGCCTCACCTTCATAGGTATAGACCCGTACTGGCAGCTCATCATCAAAGGTATAATCATCGTAGCTGCCGTGGCGGTAGACATCCAGAAGTACGTGGCGAAAAAATGAGCGTAAAAAACCCCGCTCTTTTCAAAAGAGCGGGGTTT
>QGUT01000259.1 GCA_003242255.1 Bacillota bacterium | reverse complement strand
GTCACACCTTCGCAACAAAATTACTGCGTGAGGGAAAGATTGATCTGCCGACCCTTCAGAATTTGCTTGGACACGCCAATATAAACACAACCGCCATATACACAAGGGCCACTATGCAGGACCTTGAAAAGGCGGTTGAAATACTGGAAAACCTTGAAGATTAGAAGAGGAGGAAAGTTGATATGTTCAGCAAGAAAAATCAGCAAAAAGAAAATACGGGTAATTTCACGATACGGACGATAGGCAACCCGGTCTATGGGATATACAAACTGGGTGGTAGGTACTACAGACTGTGCAAAGCGCTGAAGGATTATAATAATGAGAAGGAAGCCATAGACGATTTGATTAAATTGCTCAATCGCGAGATAACCGAGGAAGACCTACTCGAACAGGATTGCTTTGTCCATCATCCAAAAGAAAAAAGCAGGGCATAACCAAAAACTGCCCTGCTTTCTTGTCTTGTTAGTGCAGAAATACCGTCTCTAGATCGCATACCTTACTGTTCTTCCAATTGATTTTAACCTCAAAATCCGGGATGTAATGACTTTGATTTTGTATATGATATTTTCTCAAGATGCGGAAATTTTTCTCGTTTGCTATGATATCACGCGCTGTAACCAAGCAAATGCTGTTGAACTTATTTACAAAACTTAATGCCAGGGGTATTTCTTCCCCCTCTTTTATGGCATACGGGACGTTGTCCCAGTATTCGTAATCTTTATACTCAAGCCGGTATCCTTCTTTTTGTAGAATTTTCTTCCAGAATTCTATCCTTTTTGCCATAAAAACATTCTCCTTTCTCTTTCGATTTTTGTTAAATAATTCCTGTACTTATAAATTTTCGCTTTGTTGATATAGAAAAACAAAAGGCAGTATGCCTGTTTTTTGTACAGCCATACTGCTTTTTTGGATGTGATTTTATTTTCCCTTTCTCTTTTAGGTGTGGTTTTAATTTTCGTCTTTAAAAAAATCTTCAAAACTCTTTTGCAAAATTTCCTTTCTGTGACATTCTATTAGCAGTTTTATCTGTTCCGTAAGTTTTTCAGCCTCTTCTTCAATCTCTTGGTTGTGACATCTTTGACATCTGTTCCCCTCGATTTCGTTTGGGAAATAGTGATCTACAAAATTTCCCGGTTTAAGAATTTCCCCACATTTTCCACATTTGGCTTTTCTACCAGTTAATTTCCAATAGTTTCTTAATTCTCTTAAAGTTGCCTTACGTGGCGTGGGAGTGTGTACAATAATATCACCTATCCTTAGAAACATATATTCTCCCCCTTATGCTATGAAGTTTGCCGGGTCCTCCACGAATCCTACAGGCTCCGAATCTTCCAGTCTTGGTGATGGAGTAAGCGGTATTATACCGCCCCGTTCAAACTCGTGCGTTCTTGCTCCCGGATAGTTCCTCTGTACGAACACCCTTCCATTTTTTACCCACGCCCAGTATTCAGGCGTTCCGCCGTACACCGCTTTTCTAACCATAATTTTCCTCCTTTTTCTTTTTTAAACTTCAAAAATTATTTTCTCAAAAATAACCTGTTCTCCTTCTAAATGAAGTCGTTTCAGTATTTCTTCCTTGTGTTCTGCTGGGTTTGCAAACTCCTGCGGTGTGATCCAGCAGGTCTTTCTTAACCAGCCGAAATCTGCTGCCGGTAATATTGCTTCAGCCCAGTAGTCCTTGTACTCATCCCAACACTGGAACCGGTGGTTAAACCGGCGGCTGATTCGGCATTTGAGGACGACCGTTATTTCCCCTTCTCCCCCGATAATCGGACTGGGTTCGTCCCAGTTATAGTGGGATAATAATTTAATATCATCCATTTTTATTCCCCCTTCTTTTCTTAAAAGCGTCTTAAAAATAAAAGAGGCAGTACGCTTGCTTTTCAAACACAGCAATACTGCCCGTCATTATAAATTCCTCATTTAAGCATGTGGCTGTTTCTACTT
>QGUT01000081.1 GCA_003242255.1 Bacillota bacterium | reverse complement strand
ATTTCACCCTGCCCCACAAGTTCATGCCCTTGGTGCTGCTGGGGCATACTACCGCTGGTTCAAGATAATCCGGGGGGAAACTTATCATAAGTGAACATAGAGTTCGGGAACTAACCAAGGCAGGCGAGAGGAAGCATCCGATGATTCCTTATAAAAATTATTTGCGATCGATCGAAATAAAGGTTGATACCCTGACTGTCAGCGATATAACTGCCGACAGTCTTTTTTTTAAATGAACATCTGGTCCTAAGGATCCTCAGCACTTCTCAGGAGTGTTTAAATTTTTGAAGGGGGCCGGTAATATTTTTCGTCTATATAGGTGGAAAGGAAAGGAGGGGAGCGATGTTATCCGATGAACAGCTGGTAGCAAAATGCCTTGCCGGCGAGCAGGACGCCTTTGAAGAATTGCTTGAGCGGTATAAGGGCTACGTCTTCGCTATAATATATAATTTCATAAGCGACGATGCCGAGGCAGAAGACGTGGCCCAGGAGGTTTTTTTGCAGATCTATCGCTCCCTTCCCCGGTGCCAGTTGAAAAATTTCAAGGCCTGGATAGGGAGGATAGCCGTAAACAAAGCTATAGACTACACGAGGAAGGTGAAGCGTCTTCCCGTCATCGCCCCGGACGTAGAAGAGAACGAAACCGCCCAGGAATGCGAAGGGGCGTCGCCGGAGGAGTTGTATATGGCCGAGGAAAGCCGCAGAGAAGTGCGGGATGCGGCGCACCGCCTTCCCGAGATTTACCGCAACGCCATCATAAAGCACTACTTTCACGGAAAAAGCTGCAGCGAAATAGCCCGGGAAGAGGGAATAAGTGCGAAAGCTGTGGAGTCGAGGTTGAGCAGAGCAAGGGCTCTATTTAAGAAAAGATGGAGGAGGGAAGAGGGGTGAGGCATTATAACAGGGAAGAGTGGATGCTATTTAAAAAAAGGCGACTGGCGGAAGAAGAATACCGCAAAATGGAAGAGCACCTGTACAGATGCGATCGGTGCCTTGGAACTTTTCTAGAGCTCATAAATGAAGAAGAAATAAACGAAGCAACTCGGAAAATTTCGCCCGCTTTCAATAAAAGGGTGATGGCTGCCGCCGAGAAGGCCCGGGTAGCCGGTAACCACTGGACAAAGGCCCGCAGAAGTTTTGCGCCCGGCAAATTGGTTGGGTATTACGTAGCTTGTGCCGTATTTACAATTGTGCTTACGGGTGCGGGGCTCTTTCAGGACCTGGCAGCGAAAGCCCACGCCATAACGGTTTCAGCGACGGTGACGGAAAGAATTCAGTACAGCGTAGATATTTCATGGGCATCGGAAATTGCGAAAAAGACGGGCGATTGGATGAGAAATTTTGAGTTCGGCAAAGGAGGTTTTGATTTTGAATAAAAAGAGCAAATTTGCCACGTTTTTGCTTTCCTTCATCCCGGGGCTCGGTCATTTGTACCTCGGGTACGCGAATAGGGGATTCATATTCATGGGCTTATTTTTTGGGGTCACCTGCGTCATGCTGGGCTTAAGCGTAATTTCTGGCACTACTGATTTTTTAGTGGTCCTGCCTTTTGCAATTCTGGCGATCTGGTTTATTTCCCTGGTCGATGCCATATATCATTCCGATATTCCGGAAAATACGGGTTCACTTCAGGGTGGGGAAGAAAAAGAGATTTATGGAAACAGTGCCTATAGAGCGGATGCCAACCGCACTTTGATTGCAGCTGCCCTATCTCTTATCCCCGGTGCCGGACACATGTACCTGGGCTACCTGAAGTACGGCGCAGAGATAATGGTCACCTTTTTCATGGCAATTTTCCTGATGGGGTGGCTCAACATGCCCTTTTTCCTCTTTGTGTTGCCGGTCATATGGTTTTACAGCCTTTTTGACGCCATCCACCGGGCTGAAGGGGAAACCCAGCCGGAAAAGGTGGAAGATTCTTTGATCTCCTTAATAAACAAAAATCCCCGGCTTACGGGGCTGGTGCTCATATTCCTCGGGTGCTTTGCCATTTTGGACCAGGTAGTTTTCCCCCTCGTGGACTGGCGAATACGCCACTACTTTCAAACTGGGCTCGTCTCCCTTATCTTGATCTCCAGCGGGGTAAAGCTAATTTGGGGAAGCAGGACAAAACCCATCGAAAAGAAGGAAGAAGGGGGCAATGAGGTACAATGCGGAAATGGAGAGTAGGCCAGCTTTCTATGGGCATACTTTTGATATCCATGGGCGTGTTCCTCTTCGTATCTCAATTGAACGGAAGGGCAGCCGTAGAATATATCGTCAAAGGGTGGCCCCTGGTATTGCTGTTGCTGGGAGGAGAAGTGCTCTTTTACTCTTTTATCCATAAGGGAGAGCAGGTAAACTTTGATCTTTTTAGCATAATTACGATCTGCCTTATAGGTTTGTTCACTCTCGGCATTTACGGCTTGTGGTACACGGGTGTCGTTCCCCTTGTAGCTCAAACCGTATCCTCGCAGAATTTCGTCCTAGCGGCGGAGCCGGAGACCTTCGAAGTGGACGGCACCACAGAAAAAATAATAATCGAAGCTCCGGATTGCAGTTTGACCGTGCGCCCGGTCCGAAGCCGCTCAATTTCGGTTTACGGGTCGGCCCAGGTGGTAGCCGATTCAAAAGAAACGGCCCAGGAGCTTTTATCGGCTCATGAAGTCCTCTTCCGCAAATCCGGCGAAATATTGCAGGTTTCCTTTAATGGACCCCGTTCCGCAAAGGGCTTCGGGTTTCGGGCCGATATGACCGGATATACGGTTTGGATTCCGGAAGACGTGGACGTAGAAATAATAAACCGGCGCTCTTTGAGCATCCATCTTGAAAACTTAAGGAGCAACTGGCTCATAAAAAATTTGGGACAGGTAGAAATTTTTGCGAGAGACGGTGTGGATGCGGTGATAAAAGCTGTGGTCGATGCCGAAGGTTTGCTGGGGGGCAACGTGGACTGGAAGGTTATCGGCGAGGGCAGTAAATATGACCGGCCGTTTAAGATATACGCAGAAGCCGTCCTTGGCAATGGCGATCATACCGTGAACGTCTTAGGGGGCAGCGTGACCGTCAACAAAATTTAAATAAAAAAGGCCTGCTTTGAACTTCAAGCCAGGCCTTTTCATTTTTATGAAAAAAATTGAAGAGAAAAAGGCATAAAAGTATAATTAGAAATGAGGAGGACGAAAGATGAAAGTTTACCGCACCGCTTGTCCGCGAGACTGCATCGACTGCTGCTCGATGCTGGCCTACGTCGACGAAAATGGAAGGCTCGCGAAGGTAAAAGGGGACCCGGACCATCCGGTTACCCGCGGGTTTCTATGCCCCAAGGGCAATTCGTACGTGGAACTGGTATACCATCCCGAGCGGCTCCTTCATCCGCTGGTGAAAAGGAACGGGCGCTTCGTCAAAGCAACCTGGGACGAGGCCCTGGATATTGTAGCCACAAAGCTTTCCGAAATCCTCGAAAAATACGGCCCCCTGGCAGTTCTCCATTACCACTACAGCGGTTCGGAAGCCCTCACCAAGCACCTGGACACCAGGTTCTTCAACGCCTTAGGCGGCGTAACCCGGGTGGAAGGCGACCTTTGCTTTAGCGCCGGCCTGGCCGCCCAAACCTACGACTTCGGGGGGCTGATGCAAAACAGCATAGAGGACCTGCCCAACGCCCGAGGCTGCGTGCTTTGGGGAAGAAACGTGAAATCCACCAACATCCATGCCCTGCCCTTTATCACCGAATGCGTAAAAAAAGGCGGCAAACTGGCCATCGTAAATCCCCTCTCGACGGGCCTGGAGGAGGCGGCCCATCTGGTTGTGAGGCCCAGGCCCGGCACCGATGCAGCTCTGGCTTTAGGGGCCTGCAGGTACCTGTTGGAAAGGGAAAAGCTGGATCGGGATTTCATAGAAAAATATACTTTCGGCTTCGAGCGCTTCAAAGAAGTGCTTGAAGATTACCCCCTGGCAAGAGTATCAGATATAACGGGAGTCGATAGGGACGATATAGCAAAGCTTGCGATGTTTTACGCCGAAAACAGGCCGGTAACCACCTTGCTCGGCTTCGGGCTTCAAAGGTACAGAGGGGGCGGCAGTGCCGTAAGGGCGGTGGATGCCCTGGCGGCCATGACCGGCAATATCGGCGAACCGGGGGCCGGCGTGTCGTACTGCAGCGACACCTACTGGGAAGCGGGAAGCCTGGTGAAAGGAGCCTCATCGGCTGGCAGGGCCTTTAATGTTTGGAGCCTGGGCAGGGATATATTGAAGGCCGAGCCGCCGATAAAAATAGCCTTCATCACCAATGCCAATCCGGTGGTCAATGCGCCGGACAGCGGGAATCTCGTGAAGGCTTTAAGGCAGATAGAAACCGTCGTCGTGGTAGATCTTTTTTTGACCGACACGGCCAAGGAAGCCGATGTGGTTCTGCCCTGCACCACCTTCTTTGAAGAAGAAAACATCAAGGTGAGTTCCTGGAGTCCGTGGATTTATTACTGCCCCAAGGTCATCGAACCGCTCGGGGAAGCAAGGTCCGACGAAGAAATATTCATAGAACTGGCTAAAAAAATTAAGTTAAAAGGGTTTCCGTGGCAAAGCCCGGCAGAATTCCTTGAATTCGCAGCCGGGGCTTTCGAAAAATTCGGCGTAAGTCTTGATCGCCTGCGGGAGGAAGGGCATATCAAAAATCCCTTCGCCCCTGACGTGGCCTGGCAGGACAAAAGATTCCGCACTCCTTCCGGCAGGTTCGAATTTTACTCACAAAGAGCTCTTTCAGAAGGTCAATCGCCAACTGCAGTTTACGTCACCCCGGAAAGTGAAAAAGACCCCTATCCGTACCATCTGATAACCCCTCATTCCCGCTACCGCATACACTCTCAGTTCCAAATAACGGAATATATAAAGAGATTAAATCCCACTCCAAAAGTCTATATTAATTCTGAAGAAGGAGCCAGGCTGGGATTAAAAGAAGGGCAGGAAGTAGAAATCTACAATGATACGGGGAGTATAAAAGCCAGAGTTTATTATGACCCGAAAATGAGGAAAGATACCGTTAGCTTAGAATCGGGATGGAATGTGGAAAGCGGCGCTTGCCCCAATTTCCTCATACTTTCACGTGTTAGTGAAATGGGTGGCTGTGCGGCCCTTTATGATGTTAAGGTGGGCATAAAAAGCTTAAGGTAGTCTATTGAAAAATTTTATTATTTATTATAATTTTAAGATGATGAAGAATCGGGCTGCCGGAGGTGTTTATTCCTCCTTCTCGGCCCGAGTTTTTAGCAATGAGAAAATTATTAAAAGGAGTGAGCCAATATGGATTTAAAAGGTAAAAAAATAGTAGTCCTTGCAGAGGAAGCTTTCGAAGACCTGGAACTCTGGTACCCAGTCCTGCGCCTGAGGGAAGAAGGCTGCGAAGTTACCATAGTAGGAACCGGAAGCAGCGAGACTTACAAAGGCAAGCACGGAGTCCCGGTTAAGGTTGATAAAAACATCGGAGAAGTTTCGGCAGATGACTATGACGGTGTGGTTGTTCCCGGAGGATGGGCGCCGGATAAGCTGAGAAGGTATGAAGCTGTGAAAAAACTAATCAGGCAGTTTGCCGAGCAAAAAAAGCTTGTGGCTACTATTTGCCACGGGCCGTGGGTCCTAATCTCGGCCGGTGTTGTGAAAGGCTATACGATGACGTGTGTTGAGGCTATAATTGATGATATCGTTAACGCCGGGGCAGTATATGTGGACCGAGAAGTGGTGGTAGACAGGAATATAATAACTTCAAGACGGCCGCAAGATCTGCCGGCCTTTATGAGAGAGATAATTAACTATCTGAAACAGCGGTGAATAAAAACCGCCATAACACCATATTCTTGTATCATCAAAATCCCGGCTTTCAAAATTGTATAACATGTAGTAAAATAGTAGTGAGAGTTGTGAAAACGAGGAGGGGCAGTTTATGCTAACTCCACCCCAGGAAAAAGGGGTTTCCTTGAGATATAAAATATACCAGCATCTAAAAAACGCCATACTAAATGGTGTATACAAGCCGGGAGAAAGCCTGATAGAGATGAAGATAGCCAGGGAACTGGGAGTGAGCCGAACCCCCGTCCGAGAAGCCATAAGGCAGCTGGAATTAGAGGGACTGGTATCGAGTATTCCGAACAAGGGAGTAATAGTTGAAGGCGTTACGGAAGAAGATGTGGAAGACATTTATACGATAAGAAAAATGCTGGAAGGCCTGGCAGCCAGGTGGGCAGCCGAGAAG
Source organism: Bacillota bacterium (assembly GCA_003242255.1). Classification (GTDB taxonomy): domain Bacteria; phylum Bacillota; class Thermosediminibacteria; order Thermosediminibacterales; family Thermosediminibacteraceae; genus Fervidicola. The sequence goes on along the minus strand of QGUT01000081.1, from coordinate 910 downwards.
ATAACCCCCGAGCAACTCAAAGAGCTTAAGGACGTCGTGGACCTGATGGAATTCTACACCAAGAGGGGAGAAATTGACAAAGTATCGGAACTGGATACCCGGTTCCACGATATCATCTTCCAGGCTTGCAAGAGCAGGCCCTTAGAATCGGTGCTCACCAATTTTCACCATTTCATTCAGAGGGCCCGCCTGGTATCCATCAAGAGCACCGGTAGAGCACCCATTTCGCTGGAAGAGCATAAGGAGATATACGATGCTTTGGCCGCAAGGGACCCTGTGGCAGCGGAAAGGGCCATGATAAAGCACGTGGAAAAGGCAAAGAAAAACCTCCATCCCTACTTAGAAGGGCATAAACTGTACCGCACCGAAAATCCTTGCTGAGAAAGCAAGGATTTTATTTTTTTTCGAGGAGTTTCATCAAGATCGCCCGGTTGGAGACCGGGAACAGGGAAGATAGGACGGCGCGCTCGGATGAGATGTCGTTTACTGAAAGCTCCTGGAGGTTCTGCTCGAACACCTGGATTTTTTCCTTTATGGACTTGAGGTCAAAGCCGCTGTCCTTCATCTGCTTTATCCTCAAGAGCCGGAGGACGTCGCTTTCCGTATATCGCCGCTGTCCCCCTGCCGTGCGGGGCGGGTTTATAAGCCCCAGGCTTTCGTAGTATCTTATTTGTCTTGCGGACAAACCCGTCCTCTTTTCCACTTCGCCTATGGAATGAAGCCCTTTGCCTTCCCTAGACATAATATCAATCCCCCTATTTTCAATACTATTCTAACAAAATACAAAAGTATAGTCAATATTGACGAAAAAACAGAATGTAAGGTTTTTGAGTATATATATAAAAACCTTACAAACATTTGACGCAACCTTACATTTGTGATATCATCCCGTTATGAATAAATAGGAGGG
>QGUT01000258.1 GCA_003242255.1 Bacillota bacterium | reverse complement strand
TTTTTGGCCTCTTTCTTCACTTCTTTTTTTACTGCTTTTTCCTCTTCAAGGGCCTGTTTAATGCTCAGGCTTATCTTTCTCTCCTCTGCATCGACGTTTAAAATTTTTACATTCACCATTTGCCCTTCCTTCAAGGCCTCACTGGGGGTGGCTACCCGTTTGTCGGAAATTTGAGAGACATGCACAAGCCCTTCAACTCCGGGTTCCAGTTCAACAAAAGCTCCAAATTTTGTAAGTTTCACTACTTTTCCACTGATAATTTGGCCTACTTTGTACTTTTGCTCTACTTCATCCCACGGGTTGGGAGTTAATTGTTTTAATCCAAGCGAAATGCGCTTTTGCTCTTTATCCACCTTTAATACTTTTACTTCTAATTCTTGATTTTCGCTCAGAATTTCCGAAGGATGATTTATCCTGCTCCAGGAAATGTCCGAAATGTGCAGAAGTCCGTCGAAGCCGCCCAGGTCCACGAAGGCACCGAAGTCCGTAATTTTTTTGACGACCCCTTTGACGACCTGCCCTTCCTTAATTCTTTCCCATACTTTTTCTTTTTCCTTTTCCTTTTCTTCTTCTAAAAATAACTTGTGGGAGAGCACTATCCTCTTTTTATCCCCATCCATCTCAAGGATTTTCAAGTCCAATTCTTTGCCGACCAATATGGATAGATCCTCTATGTATTTCAGGTCGGCGTGAGAGGCGGGTACAAACCCTCTCAGGCCCTCCACATTGACCAGAAGGCCTCCCTTTATACTCTCTATCACCTTTCCCTTTACTGTTCCGTTTTCTTTATAGATGTCTTCTAATTTTTGCCATCCTTCAACCATGTCAGCTCTCTTTTTTGACAGGATTAAGTTGCCATTTTTATCCTCTAATTTTAATATCATTACTTTGATTTTATCCCCCTGCTTTACTACTTCCGATGGGGAAGTAAAGGGAACATGAGACAATTCTCTTAAAGGCACAATTCCATCAGACTTATATCCGATATTTACTATAACCTCCTGATCGGTCACTTTTTCCACGACACCTTCAACTATCTGCCCCTCGGCAAAGTCCTGATTTTTTGATATCTGTTCCATTCGCGCAACAACCTCCTTTATAATCCAATCGGGTGTAGATGCACCCGCAGTAATACCGACTCTTTCTGCTTTGGAAAACCATTCTTCTTTTATTTCGTCGGCTGTTTCAACGTGATAAACTTCAGCTCCCGCATCTTTGCAGACCTGAACCAGCTTTTTTGTGTTAGAGCTATTTTTTCCGCCCACAACTATCATCACATCGACCATTTCTGCTACCTTCTTTGCTGCTTGTTGTCTCTGTTGAGTGGCATTACAACGGGTATTATAGAAAAAGGCCACATCCAGCCTTTGTTTTAATATATCCATTATTTTATTTACATTTTCTTCACTTTGGGTTGTCTGGACCACAACCCCCACTTTTTTATCAGTGTAAAATTTTTTCGCTTCTTCTTCATTTTCGATAACCGCAACCTCGCCGCTGCACCACCCTTTTATGCCTTGCACCTCAGGGTGGTTAGGGTCGCCAATTATCACGACGAAATAACCTTCGTCCGACAAATGCTTTGCCAGCTTATGGACTCGTTTTACAAAGGGACAGGTCGCATCAACTACGTTTAAACCTTTCTGCTCTGCTCGGTTTATAATATCAGGAGGCACTCCGTGAGTGCGTATTACCAGATTCCCTTCTTCCACATCGTCCAGATCCACCGCTTTTATCCCCTGTCTTTCGTACGATTCCACCACTTGCCTGTTGTGCACAATAGGACCTAACGTATACGCTTTTTCACCTTTTTTTACAAACTCGTCCAGTAACTTTATGGCTCTTTCTACTCCAAAGCAAAAACCGGCGTGTTCCGCTAAAATTATTTGCATCAGTCATCACTTCCCGCAAGCATCTTTGCAACTTCATCAAAAATTGCCCTGCTCAAATC
>QGUT01000080.1 GCA_003242255.1 Bacillota bacterium | reverse complement strand
TTATAGAAGAGAGTCGCTTTTGCATTGGAGCAAATTTCTTCACCCAGCAGAGGAACCAGGCCCCCGGAAGGGGCATCTCTAAGATGCGAATCTGAGAAGTTTAGACCGCCATATACAAAGCCAGTGACATAAATTTCCGTGAGGTTGAGCTATGTTGGAATATCTAAGAGGGAAGCTCATTGAAATCGGTCCGAATTACGCTGTTTTAGAGGTAGCGGGTTTCGGCTTTAAGTGTTCGATCTCGTTAAATGCGTATAACAGCATAAAGATTTACAAGGGTTCTGAAGTAACTCTTTACACCTTTTTACATTACAAAGAAGATAGCTTGGATTTATACGGGTTCTTTGACCCGTTGGAAAGGGAAGTGTTCGTACTGCTGAACAAGGTTTCCGGAATAGGGCCGAAGGTCGCTCTCTCTATTTTGTCCTGGCTGAAACCGGAAGAAGTGGTCTCGGCTATAACGACCGAAGACGTAAAAATTCTGACCTCGGTACCGGGAGTGGGCAATAAGACGGCCCGGAAAATTTTTTTTGAACTGAAGGACAAAGTCAAGAGTTTGGCATTAAGTGGCGAATTCGAGGGACCATTGAGGACACTACAGGAGGCGAGGGAAGCCCTATTGTCCTTGGGCTTTAGCAACGAAGAGATCCAGAAGGTGTTGAGCGAATTGAACGGCCCGACTACGTTAGAAGAAATAATTGCCGAGGCTTTAAAGCGCCTGGCATAAGAGGGTTGATGCACGTGAGGGATAGATTGGTTACGCCGCTTTTAAAAGGAGAAGATGAATCCGATTTTGAACTCGGACTTCGCCCTACGAGCTTTGACGATTACGTAGGCCAGGACCAGGTAAAGGAGAGCCTGAAGATTTTCGTTAGGGCCGCTCTAAAGCGGGGTGAACCTTTAGACCATGTGCTGCTGTACGGTCCTCCGGGCCTCGGGAAGACTACTCTGGCTTATATAATAGCGAGAGAAATGGGAGTAAATATAAAAGTTACTTCTGGCCCTGCCATAGAAAGGCCGGGAGACTTAGCGGCTGTATTGACCAGCCTCGATGAAAAAGACCTGCTATTTATCGACGAAATCCATCGGCTTCATCCGGCCGTGGAGGAAATTTTGTACCCTGCGATGGAGGATTTTGTTTTAGATATAATGATCGGGAAAGGGCCCGGCGCCAGGTCTATCCGATTGAATCTCAAGCCCTTCACTTTAGTGGGAGCTACTACAAAGGCTGGAGCGCTGACGTCTCCATTGCGCGATCGATTCGGTATCAGGTGCCACCTCGATTTTTACAGCAGGGATGAACTGGTGAAAATATTAATGCGGTCTGCCCAGATATTAAACGTCGCTTTAGAAGAAAAGGCAGCGGAAAGAATAGCCTCCTGCTCCAGGGGAACCCCCCGAATAGCCAACAGGTTGCTCAAGAGGATCCGGGATTACGCCGACGTTAAAGGGGACGGAATTATAACGGAGAAAATAGCGATAGAAGGATTAAATCTGTTGCGGGTCGATGCCCACGGCCTCGACCAGGAGGATAGAAGATTATTGAGGACGATTATTGAAAATTTTAACGGCGGTCCTGTAGGCATTGAATCCCTTTCAGCCGCTTTAAACGAAGAAGTTTCAACAATAGAAGATGTGTACGAGCCTTACCTTATAAAGGAAGGCTACATAGTGCGCACGGCTAGAGGACGAATGGTTTCCGATAAAGCGTACGAGCACTTGGGAATAGAAAAAAAGCGCAAAGACAAGTAAAAAATCGGAGGTATAATATGCATAAAAAAATCTTTAGGTTTCTCGTTCTTATGGCAGTAGCAATGGTATTAAAGTTTAATATCGTCGAAGCTCAAGGGAATTTGCCTTCAACGATCCGGGTAGGCCTTTTTTATGATAACACTTCCAAAACGTCCTATACTTTATCGGCTGATGCAGGTTTCGTCATAGGAGTAAAGAGACAAAATTCTTTCATCCCCCTTTGCGATTTGCCGGAAAAAACCATAACCGTAACGATAAAACCGGGAAGCAGCGCAAGCATAAATACGGATGCTCTGAAAAACTTAACGTTGTCCGGAAAGTACGTAGAATTTAAAGGACAATCCTCGTCGGCCCTGGTAAACATACCTCTTCCCGTCGATGCACCTCTTTATGTTAAGAGCGCAAAAGATGATATTTTTCTTTCATTGAACGGCAAAAGGTACAGGGGAGTTATTGAATTTCTGCCTTCTTCCAACGGGGGACTTACCGCGATAAATGAATTGGGGCTGGAAGAATATCTCTACGGCGTCGTTCCGAATGAAATGCCTTCCTCTTGGCCGATGGAGGCTCTAAAAGCTCAGGCTGTGGCAGCGAGAAGTTATGCCGTTTACACCGTATTGCAAAAAGCAGGAAAGGCGAGCTTTGATGTCACGAGTGGGACGAGTGACCAGGTTTACAGCGGGTACGATGGCGAACAGCCGAGGACCAACGAAGCTGTGGACGCCACTCGAGGGCAGGTGCTGATGTATCAGGGAAAGCCCGCCTTGGCACTTTTTCATTCGAACAGCGGGGGTATCACCGAGAACAGCGGCGACGCTTTCAGCACTCAGCTTCCGTACTTAATATCGGTCGAGGACAAATTCAGCTTGCTCGCGCCGAACTGCAGCTGGGTGGAAAAAATTCCTCGAACCCAGATCTACGATTTGGAGATACTGGAAAGAAGCGCTTCCGGAAGGGTAAAGAAAATATTGATAAGCGGAAAAGACGGCGATAAAGTGCTTTCAGGTGCGGAAATACGAAGCACTCTGCAGCTTAAAAGCAATTTATTCGAAGTAGCAAAAGAGAGCGTATTTTACGTTACAGCCGATGGTGTAGATGTAATGCCTATGGACCAACTCAAGGGCAAAACGGCAGTTTCAGGGGATAAACAGGGGATTTTATCGGTCAGTGAAGTACATATAATTGGTTCTCAAGGTTCTAAAAAATTTCCGCTTACAGAAGGATACATTGAAATAAGGGGCAAAGGCAGCGGCCACGGCGTCGGAATGAGTCAATGGGGAGCAAAAGTTATGGCAGAAAACGGGTATACCTATGAAGATATCTTGCTCCATTACTACACTGGCGTTGAACTAAATTTCTAAAGAGGATGTGAATGAACGGTGGACGTAAAAGAATTTTATTACGAACTGCCCGAAGAACTCATTGCTCAGGAGCCGCTCCCGGAAAGGGATAAATCGCGGTTAATGGTGGTTCACAGGGATACGCGCAGTTTCGAGCACCGGATTTTCGAAAACGTCGTTGATTATCTGGAGGAAGGTGACTGTTTAGTCCTCAACGACACGAAAGTGATTCCCGCCAGATTGTTGGGAACGAGGAAGGATACGGGCGGCAAAATAGAATTTGTGCTCTTAAAGCGAATTGGAAAGGACAGGTGGGAAATACTTGTAAAACCAGGAAGGAGAGCAAAAATCGGCTCCGAGTTTACTTTTGGCGACGGACGACTTCAGGCAAAGGTTTTGGATTATACCGACGCCGGCGGAAGGATAGTAGAATTTTATTATGAGGGCGTATTTGAACAGATTCTGGATGAACTGGGAAAGATGCCTGTGCCGCCGTACATTAAAAAGGAATTGGAGGATAAGGACAGGTACCAGACGGTTTATGCCCGAAAACCCGGTTCTGCTGCTGCGCCCACCGCAGGCTTTCATTTCACCGAAAGACTGCTTAAAAAGATCGAGCAAAAGGGTGTCAAGGTTTGCTATATAACTTTGCACGTAGGCTTGGGGACCTTCCGGCCCGTTAAAGAGGAAAAAGTGGAAGAACACAAAATGCACCAGGAGTACTTCGAAATCAATGAAGAAACAGCCCGCATCATAAATGAGACAAAGCAGCAAGGTAAACGCGTCATCGCGGTAGGTACTACCTCTACGAGGACTTTGGAAACTGTAGCCGATGAAAATGGTTTGGTTAAAAGCCTGAGCGGGTGGACAGACCTTTTCATATATCCCGGCTATCGATTTAAAGTAGTGGATGGCTTGATTACGAATTTCCACTTGCCAGAATCCACGCTTTTAATGTTGGTGTGCGCCTTTGCCGACAAAGAACTCATAATGTCGGCGTATAAAGAAGCGATAAGAGAAAGATATAGGTTTTACAGCTTTGGAGATGCCATGCTGATCGTTTGAGGAGGTAATCATGAAAAAAAAGGGCGGCAAGTATATAATAAAGGGCGTCATCGTTTTGGAGGTATTGCTTGCGGCTTTTATAGTCGTAGGTGTTCTGATTGGTTTGGTAGATCTTTTCAGGTATTTCAGGCTGATTTATACTACCCCGCCTTTGGAGACTTTTTCACTCTTTAGAGCTTTTTTGGGACACGCCCTTTTGCTGGTAATAGGCCTGGAGCTCGTAGTAATGCTGGTGAAGCATACGCCGGCGAGTGTTATAGAAGTGTTGCTGTTCGCGACGGCGAGGAAAATGATAGTTGAATCCAATAGTATGGTGGATATATTGCTTGGAATTATATCAATAGGTGCACTGTTTGCTGTAAATAAGTTTTTCTCTCCCGGGGAAAGCCTCGTAAAAAAAGGCACGATTGTAAGTTCGGCCACTCCGACCGAGGAAATTAGCAAAATGATAGGAGTAAAAATCCCTGAAAACTTGGGCCATACTATTGGCGGAGTCATTTCTCACCTTGCCCAAGAAAAAGGGGAAAAACCCGCGGTAGGCCAGGTGTATAAAATAGGAGATGCGGAGGTATCCATATATTCAATGGAAGGCGATCTAATAAAAAAATTGCTGATAAATACTGACAGCGCAAAAGATGAGGATGATGGGAAATGAAATTCGAGGTATTAAAACGATCGGAAGAATGTCGCGCAAGAACTGGCATTCTCGAAACACGACACGGAATTATAAAGACCCCGGTATTCATGCCGGTGGGAACTCAGGCCACCGTAAAGACCATGACTTCGGAAGAGTTGGAGGCAATAGGGGCGAAGATCATCCTGGGCAACACGTACCACCTTTACCTCCGCCCGGGGCACAAAGTTATCGAAGAAGCTGGGGGGCTCCATCGCTTCATGAACTGGAAAGGTTCCATACTTACCGATAGCGGCGGATTTCAGGTTTTCAGTCTTGGCCAGTTGAGGGAAATTAAGGAAGAAGGGGTGACCTTCCGGTCTCACATTGACGGCTCTCTGCATTTCATCAGCCCCGAAATATCCATAGAAATCCAGAATTCGCTGGGTTCGGATATAATAATGGCCTTCGACGAGTGCATCCCCTATCCTGCTACGTACGAGTACGCCAAAGATTCGGTAGAACGCACTACGCGCTGGGCCGAGAGGTGTAAGAAACATCATAAAAGGGACGACCAAGCCCTTTTCGGCATAGTACAGGGCGGACTTTACAGGGACCTTCGAGAAAAGAGCGCAAAAGATCTGGTAGCCATGGACTTTGATGGGTATTCGGTGGGGGGCCTGAGCGTTGGGGAACCGAAGGAGTGCATGTATGAAGTTTTAGACTATCTGGTGCCGATGCTTCCGGAGGACAAACCCAGGTATCTGATGGGGGTTGGCTCTCCGGATTGCATATTCGAGGGCATACAAAGGGGCATCGACATGTTTGACTGCGTTTTACCCACCAGGATAGCTCGCCACGGCACGGTTTTCACCGCACAGGGAAAATTGGTCGTGAGAAATGCTGCCTACGCCAGGGATTTCACCCCTTTGGACCCAGAATGCGAATGCTATGTATGCCGAAATTACACAAGAGCCTATATAAGGCATCTTATAAATGCCGGCGAAATTCTGGGCCTTAGGCTCACCACTTACCATAATTTATACTTCCTGCTGAGATTAATGGAAAGGATTAGGGAAGCCATAGAAGGCGATTATTTCTTGGATTTTAAAGAAGAATTTTTTGCTAAATACGGGTACAGATAAGAGGATTTGGAATTTGAGTATAGAATTAAAGATTTATATTACTATAAGGGAAGGTGTGATATAAATTTGAATACCGAAGTTTTTCTTCAACAGTTTGGCCCTCTTATACTCATTTTTGTAATATTTTACTTCCTAATAATAAGGCCACAGCAAAAGCGGGAAAAAGAGCGCAAGAATATGCTCGAAAGTCTCCGGGAAGGCGATGAAGTCGTCACGATCGGAGGTATTTTTGGGCGAATTCTGAACATTAAAGACGAAGTGGTGACCCTAGAGGTGGGCGATAAGTTGAAAATAAAGGTGATGAGATCCGCCATTGGGAGTGTAATCAAAAAAGCTGATAGCCAGGAAAAGTAAAAATTTATCATATCCGACCTCCTTCTTGAAATAAAGTTATAAAGAAGGAGGTCGAGCTTTGATGAAGAATAACAGTCCTAAGAAGTTGAGCTTTTTAAAAGTGGCTTATGGGGTTTTGAATGCTTATGTGACCACATTGTTTTTAATACTCGCACTGAGCGCCGTATTTTATTTCAGCTCCCTGTCGGAGGAATTTGTGCCAAAAGCCGTAATTGCGGTGACAGCTCTGAGCATAGCGTTGGGCAGTTTTAAAGCTACTAGAGATTTAGAGCGAGGAGGTTGGCTCCACGGGGGATTAATCGGACTTTTTTATGTAGCGCTGATAATAATCGTGAGATTTTTGACCGATGGAATAGCCTATAGCCCACATATAGTTTTAGACTTAGTTATTGGAATTCTCATAGGAGCCTTTGCCGGTGCCATAGGGGTAAATTTGTAAGCATCTTTTCAGTGAAATGGGATTGTGGTATAATGTAACGAGGCGACTAACGAATATAGTGAAGGAGGGAATTGACTAATGAAGCACATCAAGGCAATACATAAAGGAAATCTCTGCGATAGCCAGGCTATTGCATCGAGCGGATGCGGCGAATGTCAAGCCTCATGTCAGTCTGCCTGCAAGACATCATGCACCGTAGCCAATCAGGCGTGCCAGAGGGAAAAAGAATAAAGGCCTTTTTTCAAAGGCCTTTTTTAAATTGCACTTTGTTGACAAGCATAATATAATTAAGCGTGCAAGCAGTACCTAAGGATTGGAGGAAGCCAGAAATGGACTTAAGGGCCAGGAGCTTAGCTAAAATAGCGGTTATTTTATTTATTGGCTTTTTTCTAGCTTATACTTTGGCTTTTGGGTTAAAGGTAGGCCCTTATCAG
>QGUT01000257.1 GCA_003242255.1 Bacillota bacterium | reverse complement strand
GGTCGTGCGTGAGTGACCGTCATAGCGACGGGATGGCGCCCGAACACGGTTTATGGCTGGCATTAAGCCGGCCGGCGGCGCCCTGCCTCGTTGGTGGCTGACCTTCTTGCTACGGAGACTACGCTGCGGGGGAATACGATCATGGATCGAGGCAGGGCGCCAAAAGCGAATACGGCCCATGGGCTTATGCGAGACCGCTCAGCCATGCGCTGGGCGGTTTGTCGTATTATGTCGTATGTTGATGAAAAAAATCTCAATTAGGATAAAAGGATTTAGAAGATTAGAGATCGAATTGTCTGTAACACGTACTTTTTAGTGAGGAGGAGAAAGGTATGGTAGACTATGTGGAAGTTAAAAAATCATATTTAGAGAAGGCTAAAAGAGAATGTAAAGAGAAATTGAAAAAGATGGAAGAACATATTGATGAACTTCAACGTTCTATCATTGAAAAAGAAACTGAAGTTAGCGTATTAAGAGGGGCGGCTGATAATCTATCAACTTCAAATCAAGATTTGGCAAAAGAGTTGGCGAAAGATTTGTTTTTCCGGGCCGAAACAATACAGAAAGAGTTGAATGAAATTAAAGATGCATTGCAAAAGGCAAAAGAAAATTATGAAAAAGAATATCTGGTAATTAGAGCTAAAATGTTTGTCATTGATATCCTTTTAGATAGATATTGATAAAATAAATCTACCGCTCGGCCGTAGCCGAGCGGTTTGGTCTATGCAAATAAAAAAGTGGCCGACCTATGTAGGCCGACCTAAGATTTACCTGGTTTAAAGAGATTGCTACCAGACCTATTCGTAATGGGTGACGATCCGATGAAAACCACTTCGCCAGTCTAGTATGGACAATCATCTTCTTTTAACCCAGACTCTCTCATACCGATAATCGAGATCACAACACCAATAGAGAATAGTGAAAGACTATCAACTAATTTTTGGTTTGGCTCAGTACTATTCAAATCACTTATAGTTTGGTTAATAGTTCTGTCTATTGATGATGCTTTAGTCTTTAAGGAGATTACATTATAGGAAGAGGATTGCAAATCAGGAGGAACCTCATGTTTGGATGGCGTTGTATCTGTTGGTGTAAGAAATGGAAAAGTAGTAATACATAAGCAAGCTGCTAAGTATAAGATAAAGGAACAAGAAGATTTTAGTTCTAATATGATCACGTTTAATATGGGTATTTTCTTTGTCCATCTAACAATAGGTACCCAACGTAAAAGTTCTAAAAACGAGAAAAAGAAGGCTGATATTGAAAACCATTTAACAAACTTGGTTTCTATTTTTACAAGATCATTCATATAAAAAACTGATAGTATAATTATTGAAAGTCCCAACGAAGTTGTTAATGTGAGTCTTTTGCTACGTGTATTTTTTGTTTCACATTTTTCTTTCACGTATTTTTCACAGTAAATTTTTATTTTATTCCATAAAAAGTATATTTTTTCTATATGGTTTTTATTTGAATTACCCATTTCGATTTCCCTCCTTCTGGAATTTTCCAGATATATTTTATATCGAACACGATAATATTGTGAAGTTTTGCATTCAGATATTAAACGTGTTTATATATGAGTTCTCCAAACAAACTGGCTTCACCCATATCCTCTTGTTTACAAGCCTGAACAACCTGAACAAACGCCGATTTAACCTAAACAACCTGAACACGAAAGGAGGTGCTCGTCAAAATGGGCCTTGGGTACAGCAGCCGGTGCAAGATCTGCAACTCGGAACACCGCAGCGAAGTCGAACGGTTGAGGCAGCAGGGGGAGAGCTACCGTGCCATCCAGCAGTGGCTGAAGGAGCGAGATGTCAAAATCTCGGTTGCTGCGATCAAAAACCATTTTGACGAGCACTTCGCGGTGCAAAAGGAGGCCGCCGAGCGGTACTACGAGCAGAGCAAGGCGGTGTTTGAGGAGGCGGTCGAGAAGCGACTGAACGAGATCGAGA
>QGUT01000256.1 GCA_003242255.1 Bacillota bacterium | reverse complement strand
GTATCTTGCAGGAAGTCTCATTTTGATAATGGGAGCCCTTACTTTGGTGGGGACGTTGATTTCTGATATTTTATTGGCCTGGGCTGACCCTCGAATCAGATATGGGAACACAGGGGGGAAATGATGATGCAATTATTTACTAAACTTGCTAGAAGAAAAAAAGAAGAAATTAAAGATGAAAAGATATTTTTGGCATCGCAATGGCAATTGATGTGGTGGAAATTTAAACGACACAAATTGGCCATGGTAAGCATGTGTATTTTGGCTTTCCTTTATATCATTGTTCTCTTTTGTGAATTTATAGCGCCCTATGATCCATGGGAGCGGTTTGAAGATTATAAGAATGCTCCTCCTCAACTGGTACGTTTTTATTCTAAAGAAGAAGGGTTCCGGGGACCATTTGTATATGGGATGAAGCAAGAAATGGACATGGAGACTTTTCGCAAAGTTTTCGTTGAAGATGAAAGTAAAAAGTATGCTGTTCGGTTGTTTGTCAGGGGGAGTAAATACAAATTGTGGGGTTTGTTTGAAAGTGACTTGCATTTATTTGGGTCTAAAGATGGTCCGGTCTTTCTGTTTGGGACCGACGAATTAGGCAGAGATTTGTTTTCAAGGGTTATATATGGGGCGAGAATATCGTTGACTATTGGCTTGGTAGGTGTCTTTTTAAGCTTTATTTTGGGAACGCTGCTTGGAGGGATTTCGGGATATTTTGGAGGAACTATTGATGAGGTTATTCAACGCACTATAGACTTTCTCGTGTCTATCCCAACTATTCCATTATGGATGGCGTTATCAGCAGCCATTCCCCAAGATTGGTCAGTTATAAGAACCTATTTTGCTATTACTATAATACTTTCTCTCGTAGGCTGGGGTGGTCTGGCAAGGGTGGTACGTGGCAGGTTGCTGAGTTTGAGAGAAGAGGATTTCATTTTAGCAGCAAGGTTAACTGGTGCTAGTGAATGGAGAATAATAACCAGGCACATGTTGCCGTCTTTTGCCAGTCATTTGATAGCCTCTATTACTCTTTCTATACCTGGCATGATACTTGGAGAGACCTCTTTGAGTTTTATAGGGTTGGGATTGAGACCGCCGGCCATTAGCTGGGGCGTACTGCTTCAGGATGCACAGCAGGTAATTGCTGTGGCTCATTATCCTTGGAGACTTATTCCCGCGTTTTTCATAATAGTAACGGTACTTTCTTTTAACTTTTTAGGTGATGGTTTACGAGATGCAGCAGATCCTTATTCAAGATAAGGAGGATAATTCCATGGGAGATAATGTTTTGTTAGAAGTTAAAAATCTTAGAACTTACTTTTTTCTTGACGAGGGTGTAGTTAAAGCTGTAGATGGGGTTAATTTTAAGATAGAAAAAGGCAAAACTTTTGGAGTGGTAGGGGAATCTGGATGTGGTAAGAGCATAACTGCTCAGTCTATTTTAAGGATTCTTCCTCCACGGGGAGAAATCGTTGAAGGCGAAATTATATTTTACAGAGATGATGGTTCTGTAGATTTGGTTAAACTTGATCCTAAAGGTCAAGAAATTAGGGATATAAGAGGTAAAGAGGTTGCAATGGTATTTCAGGAGCCAATGACTGCCCTTGCTCCTGTATATACCATAGGCGATCAGATAATAGAAGCAATCTTATTACATCAAAATGTTACAAAAGAGCAGGCGAGAAAAATAGCAATAGATTTGTTGGGAAGAGTAGGGATACCAAAACCAGAAGAAAGGATAGATGCATATCCCTTTGAACTTTCAGGTGGAATGCGTCAGCGGGCAATGATAGCTATGGCTATATCCAGCAATCCAAGCCTCTTAATAGCGGATGAACCAACAACGGCGCTGGATGTCACTATACAAGCGCAAATCTTAGACCTTATAAAGAATTTGCAAAAAGAGATGGGAATGGCGACAATGTTGATCACTCATAATATGGGAGTAATAGCCGAAATGGCA
>QGUT01000255.1 GCA_003242255.1 Bacillota bacterium | reverse complement strand
ACGAATAACTTAGAAAACATTGACAATGAAATATAATTTCTATATAATTCATGGAAAACGCTAATTTATAGTGGAGGTTCACTTTATGCTGAGCAGCGGTGAAATAAGAGAAAAATTTTTAAGCTTTTTTGAAAGCAAGGGGCACACTCGCGTTCCCAGTTCATCGCTGGTGCCCCATAACGATCCCACTTTGCTCTTTACCAATGCAGGGATGAACCAGTTTAAAGATGTGTTTTTGGGCCTTAAAAAATTGCCTTTTACTAGGGCCACTACCGCTCAAAAATGCCTCAGAGCCGGCGGCAAACATAACGACCTAGACAGCGTTGGCAGAACGGCCCGGCATCACACCTTTTTTGAAATGCTGGGCAACTTTTCCTTTGGCGACTATTTTAAGAGAGAAGCCATAGCCTATGCTTGGGAATTTTTAACTGAGGTCCTTCAACTTCCGCCGGAGAGGTTGTGGGTAAGTGTTTACGAGAAGGATGACGAAGCTTTTTATCTATGGCAGGAAGTGTCCCATATACCTCCAGAGAAAATAATCAGGCTGGGCGAGAAGGACAATTTTTGGGCCATGGGCGATACAGGTCCCTGCGGTCCTTGCAGCGAAATATACATCGACCGTGGGGAAGAGTACAGGTGCAATTCTCCCGAATGCAAGATAGGCGTATGTGACTGTGATCGATGGCGGGAACTGTGGAACCTGGTGTTCATGCAGTACAACCGCGATGAAGAAGGCAACCTCACTCCGCTTCCAAAGCCGAGCATAGATACCGGCATGGGCTTAGAGCGCATAGCTACGGTTATGCAAAACGTTTACAGCAATTATGACACCGATCTCTTGCGCCCCATAATAGCTTATGTGGAAAACATGACGGGCAAAAAATATTACGGCGACGAAAGAGGATTTCCCTTCCGCGTAATCGCCGACCATATAAGGGCCATAACTTTCCTGATTTCAGAGGGTGTCCTGCCCGGCAACGAGGGAAGAAGTTACGTGCTAAGGCGCATACTGAGAAGGGCGGCCAGGTTCGGCAAAGAACTGGAACTGGATAGACCATTTTTATATAAAATTGTCCCTATTGTCGTATCCATAATGGGAGATGCTTATCCGGAGATAAAGAAAAATCAGGATTATGTGCAGCGGGTCATTAACTTCGAGGAAGAAAGGTTCCACGAAACTTTGAGCGACGGGCTTAAGATGTTGTATCAAGGCATCGAAGAACTGGAGAAGAATAATGTAAAGACAATTCCCGGAGAAATGGCTTTTACATTGTATGACACTTACGGCTTCCCCATAGACCTCACCGAAGACGTGGCGCGGGAAAAGGGTTTTGCTGTGGACAAGGAATCTTTCGAGAAGTTGATGAAGGAGCAGAGAGAAAGGGCGAGAGCCGCCCGCCGGGGAGAATATCCTATAGATGAGCTCTATGAGGTATTAAAGCCTTTAGATCCGACGGTTTTTGTGGGATACGAAACGATATCCTGCGATGCTCAAGTAGAAATGATCGTCGAGGAAAATGAACCCGTCGTTGAAGCGGAGGGGACGGGAAAAGAGTTCATACTGGTTCTCGACAAAACTCCTTTTTATGGCGAATCGGGGGGACAAGTTGGGGATACGGGCGTAATAGAAGGCGAGAATTTCAAGTTCAAGGTGAAAGACACCAAGCGCACGCCGGATGGCAAAATATATCACATCGGTGAACTAGAAAGGGGAACCTTGCACCTGAAAGATAAGGTTACGGCAAAAGTGGACGAGAGCAGGCGGAAGGACATCGCCAGAAATCACAGCGCTACTCACCTGCTTCACAGGGCTTTAAAGGAAGTGCTGGGTGAACACGTAAATCAAAGCGGCTCTTTAGTTGCACCCGACCATTTGCGCTTCGATTTCAACCATTTCACAGCTTTGACCGCAGATGAGATCCGGAGAATTGAAGACGAGGTCAACTCTGCTATACTGAGGAAT
>QGUT01000079.1 GCA_003242255.1 Bacillota bacterium | reverse complement strand
GAGTTTTTCAGGAAAAAAAGATCATAATTTAGGTGGAGAGATGGCCGAGAGGTCGAAGGCGCTCGCCTCGAAAGCGAGTAGGCGGTAACCCCGCCTCGTGAGTTCGAATCTCACTCTCTCCGCCATTAAAAAATTAAATTTAAAAATCTTGTAGACCGCGGAGAGATGGCTGAGTGGTCGAAGGCGCTCGACTGGAAATCGAGTAGACGGGTGTTTAAGCCCGTCTCGCGGGTTCGAATCCCGCTCTCTCCGCCATTATTATGTACACTAGACCCCATTCCGTACTTGTGAAAAAGAAAGGAGTGGGGTCTTCTTATCTGTGCGTACAAGTACGGCAAAATGTAAAAGGAGAGTTTGACGGGAGAAAGCGTATATAGTACAATAACTACTGATACGATTTATGAGGCAAGTCCAGAAAGATGGCCATATTAAAGAAAGTGAAAGCATCAATATAAAATTATTCTTGACGACAAGAAAATAATATTGACATAATATCTTTGATAGATTATAATAAAAATAGAAAGCGTAGAGAAAAAGGAGTGAGTTTGTTGGCGACAGTAAAAGTCACAGCTTCTGCGATCCTGGAACTGGAATTTGTGTTCAATATAGACCCTGAAAATAAGGAGGTGAGCATCGATTCGGTCAGGCTGAAAAGCGCAAGAGTACATGAAAAGGATGAAGATATCATTACGAAACATACTCTGACGGAGACGCAGGTGAAATTCGGGATATTGACCCTGGGTGCGAAAAGCAGCGTTGGGAGAATGTTGCCGTTAGGAGAAGAGATAACTATCGACTACTATGGAGAGAAGATACCGGCCAAAACCCACAGGACCGTAAGGGGTAGAATCGATGGACTGACGAAATTCTATTCGAGACATCCCGAATTAATGCCGGATACCAATATAGTGGCCGTGTACGATGCCGAGGAAAATGTATTGAAAATAAGAAGGGAGGAATAAAAATGGCGAGCAAGAAAGTAGAGAGCTGCCTGAGCATGATGGCTCAATATTACAATATGTATATTGAGGACGAAAGCTGGAGGGAAAAGGAAGACATAGATTGGCTCAAAACCGGTAACCACGTTCATATTAGAAATTTTCTGGATAGGGGTGCTTCGAGAAGGGGTAAAGATTTGGATGAAGATCTGTCAGAAATAAAACGGTTTTTTGAAACGCACCCGGTACCGGTACGTTAAAAATATCTTATACAAGAAACGCACCGGAGGAATTGATGTAGATGCAAAGTTTCATCGTCGATATCATAAGCACTTACGGCTATCTAGGCATTGCATTGTTGATTGCCATAGAAAACATTTTTCCGCCCATCCCTTCGGAAGTGATCCTGCTTTTCGGCGGTTTTGCGACCGTCTACACGAAAATGAAGGTATGGGGAGTTATTGTCGCTGCTACTTTGGGGTCGGTTCTTGGCGCGATTTTTTTGTACGAGTTTGGGAGAAAGTTGACTGCTGATAAATTAGAAAAAGTATCCGGAAAAGGGATTTTCAGACTGCTGCGCCTGAAGAGGGAAGATTTGAGGAATGCCCGGCGGTGGTTTGACAGGCACGGCAGGAAAGCCGTATTTATATGCCGATTTATACCCGTCATGCGGAGCATTATATCGATCCCGGCAGGGATGGCAAGGATGAAGATGACTGTATTCCTGCCTTTGACCGCCGTCGGCACCTTTATATGGAATACAGTGCTGGTTTTTATAGGCCGGTGGGCGGGAGACGCATGGGACAGGGTGGTGCTCTATTTCGATTATTACTCGATAGCCGCAGCCGGATTCGTCATTCTGGCGCTGATCGCAGTTTTTGTTAAAAAGAAAAAATGATAAAATCTTTTGTGTTGCAGGTGGTGGGACGCCAATGGGGGTGATACGGTGTTTTACCTGCTGGCAAAATTCATCCTCCGCCTGTTCTTTTTTCTCACCGGTGGAGTGAGGGCGGACGGCCTTCCCAATGTCCCGAAAAAAGGTCCCCTCATAATAGTGGCCAACCACCAGAGTATCCTGGATCCGCCGGTGCTCATGGCGTACATCCCGAGAAGGATCAACTTTCTTGCGGCGGCCTACCTTTTCAGGATTCCAGGGCTGAACATCCTCCTGCTAATGGCCGGGGCGATTCCAGTAAAAAGGGGAAAAGGCGACTTTGGATCAATGAAAGCTGCCCTTCGAATCCTGTCCCGCGGAGGAGTGGTAGCCCTCTTTCCCGATGGGGGTGTAAGCCCGGACGGGAAATTGCGCCCATTTAAGCCCGGCTGGGTATACCTCGCCCTGAAATCCGGCGCGCCGGTACTGCCCGTGGCGGTGATCGGCACCAGGGACGTGCTCCCCGTGGGCACTTACCTGCCCCGAAGGGGCAGGATTCAGCTGCGAGTGGGAGGGTGTGTTGCCGTAGGTAAAAAGGCGAGGGTCCGGCGAGAAGATTTCGAGGAACTCAACAGGATAATGGAGAGGAGGCTAAAATCACTGCTCGAAAGAGGGCGGTGATTTTTTTCAAATGAACAATCTTGCGAATATTGGATTTTGAAATAATTATTGATATAATAGTTTTACAGTTGCAGGTATTAACCTTTTGGGGGGGTTTATATGGACTACAGCGTATTGGTCGGCGGTGAAGCCGGCCAGGGGATGGATACCTCAGCCCATCTTCTGGCTCTGATTCTAAAGCGTTCGGGGTTTCACGTCTTTACAAGAAGCGATTACATGTCGAGGATAAGAGGTGGTCACAACTTCATACAGATCCGGTTTTCCGAAAAACCCCTGTATACTTTTTCGGAAAAAGTAGACGTCATTTTTGCGCTGAACGAGGAAACGATAAAGCTGCATGCCGGCCGCTTAAAACCAAATGGAGTTGTTATCGCCGACGAAAAGACGGGAGGAGATGAGGGAATACTTCATTTGCCTTTGGCAAGGACCGCCAAGGAATTGGGCAATTCCAGGGTAGCCAACACGGCGGGTTTGGGGGCGATCCTCAAATATTTCGGCCTTCCACTGGAAATAGCTGAGAATGCTGTAATAAAAATCCTGGGCAAAGAATTGAGCGATGTAAATATAAAGGCTCTGCGGGCGGGCTACGAAATGATTGAGCCGAAATACAACCTAAAGGTGAGGGAAGATGAACATGTTCTTATTAACGGCAACCAGGCCGTAGGTTTGGGAGCCATCGCCGCCGGATGCAAATTTTATTGCGGTTATCCCATGACTCCCTCTACCGGAATCCTGACTTTCATGGCGTCCCATGCCAATGAGATGAAGATTGTAGTGGACCAGGTGGAAGACGAGGTAGCCGCCCTTAATATGGCTCTGGGGGCTTCCTATGCGGGGGTAAGGGCCATGACCGGCTCTTCCGGCGGGGGATTTGCCCTTATGGTGGAAGCCCTGAGCCTGGCAGGCATGATCGAAGTGCCCGTAGTCCTGATAAACGTGCAGAGGCCCGGACCCGCCACCGGATTTCCCACGAGGACCGAACAAGGGGACCTCCGGTTTATGATCCATGCGGGCCACGGAGAATTCCCGAGGATGGTCATAGCGTTGAGGGACCCCGAAGATGCTTTCTACCAGACGGCCCGGGCTTTTAACATAGCCGAAAAATACCAGGTGCCCGTCTTGCTGATGAGCGACCAGCATCTGGCCGACAGCATGACCACCAAAAAGCCCTTCGATTTCGGCAGGATAAAAATTGAAAGGCATATCGCGGGAGAAGAAGACATCGCCGGAGAAAGCTATAGACGTTATAAATTTACCGAGAGCGGCGTTTCGCCCCGAATCCTGCCCGGCAAAATACCGGGGCAGGTGGTCCTGGTGGACAGCGACGAACACGACGAAGAGGGGCATATTACGGAGAGCGATGAGATAAGAAGGAAGATGGTCAATAAGAGGCTCCGGAAGTTTGAATTGCTGAAAAAGGAAGTAGAAGAACCCTGGCTGATAGGAAGGGAAAAGCCCGAAAATCTGGTAATCTGCTGGGGTTCCACTTACGGCGCGGTGAGGGAAGCGGTGGAGAGATTAAACGAAGAAGGGGCATCCGTAGGGGCCCTTGTGTTCGGCGATATATGGCCTTTTCCCACCAAAAAGCTTCTGGAGGAGGCCCGTTTCGCCAAAAAGATAATAGATGTGGAGCAGAACGCAACGGGACAGCTGGAGAGCTTAATCAGGGAACAGGCTCTACTTCAAGCCACCCACAAGATACTCAAGTACGACGGCAGACCTTTCAGCGGCGAGGAAGTCTATCTCAGGTTAAAGGAGGTGCTGTAAATGACCTGCCAATTCGAACTGAGCAACGAAACGGCGTGGTGCCCGGGCTGCGGAAACCATATGATCCGAACCGCTCTCAAACAGGCCTTGGAGGAATTGGGGCTAGAACCCCACGAAGTGGTGATCTGTTCGGGAATAGGTCAGGCCGCCAAAATGCCCCATTACATAAAAGTGAATGGCTTCAACGGCCTTCACGGCAGGGCGCTTCCTCCGGCCGTCGGAATAAAGCTGGCCAACAAAAATTTGAAGGTCATAGTGGAGTCCGGCGACGGCGATACTTACGGCGAAGGCGGCAACCACTTTATCCATACGATAAGGAGGAACATAGATATAGCCCATTTTGTCCACGACAACCAGGTATACGGGCTAACCAAAGGTCAAGCCTCTCCCACCACCGCCATGGGGCAGAAGACCACCCTGCAGCTCGATGGCGTCAAAGTAAGCCCCTTGAATCCCTTAGTTTTAGCTTTATCCCTGGGAGCGGGATTCGTGGCGAGGGGCTTCGCCGGCGATATCCCCCATCTGGTGGAACTCATGAAAAGCGCTATAACTTACAGAGGCTATGCCCTGGTGGATATTCTGCAGCCCTGCGTGGTGTGGAACAGGGTCAACACCTTCGCCTGGTATAAAAACAGGGTCTATCACCTGCCGGAGGACTACGACTACACCGATAAGGAACAAGCGTTTAAGAAGGCGATGGAATTCGGCGATAGAATTCCCATAGGCATTATTTACAAAGTAGAGAAAGAAACTTACGAAGACCAATTTGATTTTATAAAGAACGGACCTCCGCTGGTGGATTTAGAATTGAATCCGAAGGATGCGGAAAAATTGATGGAGAATTTCATGTAATCCTCTCTTTTCCTTGCTATTTTTCGATAAAGATAGTATAATAGACTTTGCAGAATAGATGCAAGAAAAATTGGCCGTGCTAGACGGGGAGGTAGCGGTGCCCTGCACCCACAATCCGCTGCAGTGGGGTCGAATTCCCTCCCGAGGTTTTTTCCTGTGGGGTCCGGCCGTGATAAGTGGCGAGGAAGACCGGGTCCCGCGCAATGGAAACTTCCGAACCCCGCCAGGTCCGGAAGGAAGCAACGGTAAGGAAGCCCTTCCATGTGCCGCGGGGTAGCCTAGTCGGAGCTAACTGTCATGGTATCGCCCGGAGGGAAAAATCGACGGAGGGTGCACGGCCAAAATTTTGATGCCGCCGGATAGCTTCGGCGGCTTTTGAAGTATATGGATACCATTGGGCGGGGGATATCCCATGGCGTACATAGCCCTCTACAGGAAATACAGGCCAAAAAATTTCGATGAAATCGTGGGCCAGGAAGCCATCGTGCGAACTCTTAAAAACCAGCTGAAATCGGGGAAAATAGGACATGCCTATCTTTTTTGCGGCATGAGAGGGACCGGGAAGACGAGCACCGCCCGGGTGCTGGCGAAGGCATTGAACTGCGAGCATGGCCCCACCGATACCCCCTGCAACGAATGCAAGAATTGTGTCGGAATCAACGACGGTTCCATGATGGATGTCATCGAGATGGATGCGGCTTCCAACAGGGGCATCGACGACATCAGGGCTCTGAGGGAGAGGGTAAATTTTCCTCCCTCGGAAGGGCGCTACAGGGTGTACATTATCGACGAAGTGCACATGCTGACCACCGAGGCCTTCAATGCCCTCCTGAAGACCCTCGAAGAACCGCCGCGCCATGCGGTGTTCATCCTCGCTACCACCGAGCCCAACAAGCTACCGGCCACGATACTGTCCCGGTGCATGAGGTTTGATTTTAAGAGGGTCCAGGTCCGGGAGATGCTTCCGCATCTTAAGCGAATAACCGAAGAGAACGGAGTGGAAGCGGAAGAAAAGGCCCTTTTGCTGGTGGCAAAAAATTCGCAGGGGTCCATGCGGGATGCGTTGAGCCTTCTGGATAAGGCCCTTTCTTATGGCGGAAACAGGCTCACCTTTGAAGATGCCTTATCGCTCTTCGGGGCGGTAGGCGATGACCTTTTGATAGAGATAGCCAGGGCCGCAAAAAACAGAAACATCGGCAGGATTCTGGACGTCATCGAAGAGGTGGTGAACAGCGGCAAGGACCTCGGGCGGTTTGTAGACGACCTTATGAACCTCTACAGGAATATGCTCATGGTAGCGATAGGAGCGAACCGCGACCTGGTGGACGTGACCGATGAGGAATACGGCCAGTTCAAGGACCTGGCAAAGATTTATTCTTCGGAAGAAATATTGAATTCACTAGACCTTTTAAAGAAAGCCGCCAGCGAAGTGCGGTGGGCCTCCCAGCCCAGGATTGTGCTGGAGGCGGCTGTAGTGAAGCTTTCCATGCCGCAGCTCTGGGAGGGAGATACGGGCTATGCGGCCAGGACGAGGGACCTGGAGCAGCGGGTCGAAGCGCTGGAAAGGAAACTGGAAGAGTTACTGGCGGGTAAGGACCTTTCGGTGAATGATAGAAGAAAACGGGCGGGAGAAGATGAAAGTTCAGCAAAAACCGCGGAAGAGAGCGGGGATCAAAGGACAGAGGCAGAACCGTTGAAAGATGGGGCGGATGAAAAGGCCGAGCCTCCTGAGTTCGAGAGCGAAAAAGAAAAGCCCACCGGCGAACTGCCGATAAGTGCGGCGGAAGAAGGCGAAAGAACCGTCACGTCCGAAAGAAAAGCCCGGCAGAGTGCGGACGGCGGCCATCAGGAGGAAGGCGAGCTTCTAGAGGAACTCCAGGCTAAATGGCAGAATGTGCTGGAGGACCTCGAAAAAACGGGGAAAATGGCCATCGTCAACGTCATGAAGGAATGCCAGGTAAAGCCTCATGATTTGAAAAAAGGCCTTCTTTCCCTGACTTTTGAAGGATTTGAGGTGTACAGGAGCCTTATCGAGAAGGAGAAAAGCGCTATAAAAGAAAGCATCAAAAGGGTCACTGGATTGGAAG
>QGUT01000078.1 GCA_003242255.1 Bacillota bacterium | reverse complement strand
CTATGGCGGGATACACCCCCCGGAAAGCTTTCTGCACTGCAGGAATCTCCCTGGCTTCCGCATATACCACGGCCACAAGTAAAATTATTATAAAGGACGGAAGTACGGTGCCCAAAGCCGCAACAACTGCCCCAGTATAGCCGTAAAGCCTGTATCCTATGTAAATGGAAGAATTTATGGCGACGGCCCCCGGAGCGCACTGGGACACCGCGATTATGTCCATAAATTCATCCTCGTCTATCCACTTCAATTTATCCACGAATTCCGCTTTCATCAGGGGAATCATGGCAAAGCCGCCCCCGAGGGTGAAGGCCCCGATCTTGAAAAAAATCCAGAACATAATGAAGAGCCTCACTTTTTTCATCCCCTGCCTGCAAGTGTCGCGGCTACGACCCGCTCAAAACTGCCGTAGTCCTTTATAATCCTGACCTCCTGAAAGCCATGGCTTTCCAGTAAACGGGAGACCTTTTCCCCCTGGTCGTGGCCGATCTCCAGGACGATGCTTCCTCCCGGCTTTAAAAATTTAGAAGCTCCCGATATAATTCGCCTGTAGAAATCGAGCCCGTCGGGACCCCCGTCTAAAGCTTCCCTGGGTTCTCTTTTCACCTCCGGGGGCAGGTTCTGCAGCATACCGGAAGGTATATAAGGGGGATTGGCAGCCACCAGGTCGAACCCTTTCAGCCCCTTTTCCTCAAAGGGCTGCCATAGGTCTCCCAACAAAAAGCGGACCCGACCTTCCACGCCGTGCTTTGAGGCATTGTGCAAAGTTACCTCCCCGGCTGTTTCCGATATGTCCGAAGCCCAAACCAGGGCGTCCTCCTTAAAATAAGCTATGGAGACCGCTACAGCTCCGCTGCCGCAGCAAAGTTCCGCCACCTTTGGCTCCTTTATGTCCGAAATGCGCTTTAACACTTCCTCCACCAAAAATTCGGTTTCCGGCCGGGGGACCAGCACCCCTTCTTTCACAAAAAATTCGAGGGTATAAAATTCCTTTTTGCCCGTAATGTACGCCACCGGAACGCGGGACCTCCGCCTTTCGAGCAGGGCCATGTAGCTTTTCAGTTCTTCCTCCTTCAGCTTTCGCTTCGGCTCCAGGTACAGGTCCATTCGCCTTGCTCCCAGCACATGGGCGAGGAGGACCTCCGCGTCCAGCAAAGGGGTTTCGACTCCCGCCTCAAACAGCACCCTTTTGCCGTACTTTAAAGCTTCGTCGACTAACATTTAAGCTAAGCTCATCTCACCTTCCTCGGCCTCGGCCAGCCTCTTCGCCTGGTCATCCGCTATCAGCTTTTCGATGAGTTCGTCCAGTTCACCGTCAAGAATGTTTTCCAGCTGGTGGGTGGTAAAACCTATGCGGTGGTCGGTAACCCTGCCCTGCGGAAAATTGTACGTCCTTATCCTCTCGCTCCTGTCGCCGGTGCCCACCTGACTCCTCCTGCTCTGGGCTATTTTTTCCTCCTGTTCCCGCCTTTTTATCTCCAGAAGCTTTGCCCTCAGTATTTTAAGGGCCCGCTCCCGGTTTTTGAGCTGCGAGCGCTCGTCCTGGCAGGTGACCACAATCCCCGTAGGCAGGTGGGTTATCCTAACCGCCGAATCGGTGGTGTTGACCGACTGGCCGCCGTGGCCGGAAGACCTGAAGACGTCAATTCTGATTTCATTGGGGTTTATCTCCACGTCCACCTCCTCGGCTTCCGGCAGCACCGCCACCGTAGCCGTGGAAGTGTGAATCCGCCCCCCGGCTTCGGTGACCGGTATCCTCTGCACCCGGTGGACGCCGGATTCGTACTTCAGGCGGCTGTAAGCTCCTTTTCCGATTACCTCAAAGATAACTTCCTTAAATCCTCCCAGTTCCGTGGGATTGGAGCTCATCACCTCGACCTTCCAGCCTTGCCGCTCGGCGTAGCGGGTGTACATCCTGAAAAGGTCTCCAGCAAAGAGGGCCGCCTCTTCCCCGCCGGCCCCGGCCCTTATTTCCATTATGACGTCTTTCTCGTCGTTTGGGTCCTTGGGCAGGAGCAGTATTTTCAGTTGCTCCTGAAGTTGGTATTCCCTCTCTTTCAGCCGCTCTATCTCCTCTTTGATAAATTCTTCCATCTCCCGGTCGTTGGAACTCTCCTTGAGAAGCTCCTTACTCTCTTTTATCTCCTCCACCACTTTTTTATATTCGCGGTAGCAGGAGACTATCTCTTCTAAAGAAGCGTGCTCTTTGGCCAGCTTCCTCCACTCATCTTGCCTTGCTATAACTTCCGGG
Source organism: Bacillota bacterium (assembly GCA_003242255.1). Lineage (GTDB taxonomy): Bacteria > Bacillota > Thermosediminibacteria > Thermosediminibacterales > Thermosediminibacteraceae > Fervidicola. Next base: position 4,954 of record QGUT01000078.1, on the reverse strand, counting down.
TCGCTGATCTGCTTCGTAAGTTCTTCGTACCTTTTCTCTATAGAATCCAGCTTATCCAGCAAATCCATCACCTCCAGATAAAACACATTTCAGCGCTTCCAGAGCCACCTCCAGCTGGGAGTCGTCGGGTTCCCGGGTGGTGAGTTTCTGTAACCATAAACCGGGAGCACTGAGAAGCCGGACCAGGGGGGAGTTGCTTTTCCCGGCCAGCCTTATAAATTCGTAAGATACGCCGGCCACCAGTGGAAACAGCAGTATCCTCCACACTACCCGGGCCACCACTCCCGGCCATCCGAAGGCGGAAAAAAACAGGATGCTCACCACCATGACCACTATCAGGAAGCTGGTGCCGCAGCGGGGATGGAGCGTGGTGTACTTCCTGGCGTTTTCTACCGTAAGTTCCTCCCCGCTCTCGTAGCAGTGGACGGCCTTGTGCTCCGCGCCGTGATACTCGAAAAACCTCCTTATATCTTTCATGGAAGAGACGGCTATCAGATATATCAAAAAAAACAGGATCCGGACAATTCCCTCTATCAGATTGAGCAGGAAGGGGCTCTCCAGGCTTCGCGCTACGAACTTCGTCAAGATGGTAGGCAGCACGATGAAGACGAGCAGCGTGAAACTCAAGGCCATCGCTACGGCCATGAAGATATCCCTGCCGGTCAGCTCTTCTTCGTCGTCGGAGACTACCCCTGCCGAATAGGACAGAGCTCTCACTCCTACCACCAGCATCTCTACCAGGGCCACGGCCCCCCTCAGTATGGGGGCTTTTAAGATCGGGTACCTGTCGGCAATCGAAGAGTTCTCCTCCCTTTTGACCACGATCTCGCTGCCCTTCCTCACTGCTATGGCGGTGTACCTGGGGCTCCTCATCATCACCCCTTCCAAAACGGCCTGGCCGCCTATAGCTGGTCCTTTCCCCTTCATAGTTTCTCCCTTTCTATAATATGAATAAAGGCTAGAGTTGAAAAACTCTAACCTTTCAATTACTCCTCATCCTTTATGCCGTACTTTTTCTTGAAGCGCTCCACACGTCCGCCGGTGTCGACCAGCTTCTGCTTGCCGGTAAAGAAAGGATGGCACTTGGAGCAGATCTCCACGTGTATTTCAGGCTTCGTAGAACCGGTCTCAAAGGTCTCTCCGCATGCGCACCTCACGATGGCCTTCCCGTAATTGGGATGGATGCCTTTCTTCATTTATATCACCTCGCCGCAATTGTTTTCGAAGACACAAGCCTAAACCTAACCTTTGTTATTATAGCATACGGGGACTATTAACACAAGGTCCCGAAGAAAATATTTAAAAGGAATCAAATAAAATGCCGGTCCACGGTTATCACCGGGTTATACCCGGGGAACGCCTTTTTTATTTCCGCCGTTATCCTGTTTTTTATAGCTTCTTCTTCGGGCTCCCTCACGTCGTTCGATACCACCACATCGAAAATCACGTTCTTTCTTTCGCCGGAACCCACCACCCGAAGGTCGTGCAGGGAAAGCACTTCGGGAAACTTTTTTACTATTGCCTCTATCTCCCGCCTCGTCTTTACGACTTCTTCGTCATCCACATTCAGGGGGTCCATGTGGATGGTAACGAAAATACCCATTTCTTCGGAAAGGTCCCTTTCCACCTTATCTATCAGTTCGTGGGCCTCGCCCACCGGCATGGTCTCGGGAATTTCGGCGTGAAGCGACACCACGCACCTTCCCGGCCCGTAGTTGTGGACCATCATGTCGTGCACTCCTATTATGCCCTCGTAAGACAAGACCTTATTTTTTATTTCCTCCACCATCTCCGTGTCGGGCCTCGTTCCTATCAAAAGATCCACCGCTTCCTTTACCAGGTTATACCCGGCGTACATGATGAATAGAGAAACCAAAAGGCCCACGTAACCATCGGCCGGAAAGGAACTGAATCTGGAAAAGAGGAGAGCCAGTGCTGCCGTCGACGTGGATACCACGTCGCCGTAGCTGTCCATGGCGCTGGCATCTAAGGCCCTGGAATCTATCTTTTCCGCCAGTTTCCCCGTAAATTTACCCAGCCAGAGTTTCGCTCCTATGGAAAGGATCAGGGCGATAAAAGCTGGCCACCGGAACACCACGGGGGAAGGTTCCGCTATCCTTCCTATGGAGTCCCTGAGAAGTTCGAACCCCACCATCACTACCAGAAGGGAGATTATAAGGCTGGTGATGTATTCGGCCCTTCCGTGGCCGAAGGGGTGCTCCCTGTCGGGCGGCTTTGAGGCGAGTTTAAAGCCGATGATCGTCACCACCGAAGAGCCTATATCCCCTAAATTGTTGAACGCATCGGCGATGACGGCGATGCTGTTGGTGGAGCTCCCTATGATGAGCTTTAGGATAAAAAGCAGGGCATTGACTGCTATGCCCACGGCGCCGCTCAGAACCCCGTAGGCGTTTCTGAGGGCCTTTTCCTCGTCTTTTTCAGTCCCCGAAAGCAACCTTGCCGCGAGTTTTTCTATCACATTATCTCCTCCTAAGGGGCAACTCCGGTTTATTCTCCGCCATCGGATACTACCACGGCTATCTCACTGCCGCATTTGGGGCATCTTCTGCCCGTCATTCCTACCTCCACCCTGTAGCCGTACCGCCGGATCAGGACCTCCCCGCACCGGGGGCAGTGCGTGCTGCTGCCCTCTTCATCGGCCACGTTGCCGGTGTAAACGTAATTCAGGTACCTCCTCGCTATGTCCCTCGCCCTCTTTAACGTATCCACGGGAGTGGGGGGCCGGTTCATCCGATACTGGGGGAAATAGCGGGTGAGGTGAAGGGGAATGTCCCGGCTGAGCTCCGAAAGCCACCGGGACAGGGCCTCTATTTCTTCGTCCTCATCGTTTAAGCCGGGGATGAGCAACATGGTAATTTCCACGTGACAGCTTTCCAGAGCCCGCTCTACAGTCCGCTTTACCGCCGACAGGCTGCCGGCTGCAATGCTCTTATAGAAATCCTCTGTGTAAGCCTTTACATCTATGTTCATGGCATCCACGTAAGGCAGCAGTTGCTCCAGAGGCTTGAGTTCTATGAAGCCGTTGGTGACCAGGACGTTTTTGAGCCCCTCTTTTTTCGCAAGCTCAGCGCACTCGATCACGTACTCGTACCATATGGTCGGCTCGTTGTAAGTGTAGGCTATGCCGATGTTCCCCGGCTGGCTTTTCGCTATTTTTACCAGTTCCTCGGCCGGGATGAACTCAGTGGGAACTTCAGATACCTGGGCTATCTGCCAGTTCTGGCAGAATTTGCACCGGAAGTTGCAGCCGAAACTGCCTACCGAGAATATCGGACTGCCCGGGTAAAAGTGATACAGGGGCTTTTTTTCTATGGGATCCATGTTCAGCGACGACACCCGGCCGTAATTGGTGGAATAAAGCGCACCATCCACATTTTTTCTCACCCGGCACAGGCCCGACCTGCCGGGGGCAATGGCGCAGCGGTGGGGGCATAGGGAACACTCAACGCTCCCCCTTTCCCCTTTTTCGTAGAACATGGCTTCGCGCAAAGGCCGACACCTCTTTCCGCTTCAATGGTGCCTCTGTACCTCAAATCGGAAAATCTCATAATCCTCGCTGGGGCTTATGCCCGCCTTTCGCAGGGCTATGTCGAGTTGCTTTTCCACGGTATCCACTCCCTCCAAGTCCGGCAGCAGCAGACCGGCCCTGGGGCCCTTCTTCACTATGACGCCGTACTTTTTGGGGTCCAGTTCTTCTTTAGAGCTCACTTTTTCGGGCGGTGCGAGGACATCCACCGAATAGACGAGTTCGGGAAGTTCCTGGGGCTTTACCGGCGAAAACCTCGGGTCCTCGCAGCCTGCGCTGATGGCATTCATTATTATTTCTTCGGCTATGTTCTTTCTAGTCGGCAGGTAGGTCCCTATGCATCCCCTGAGCTGGCCCCGCTTTTTTATGGACACGAAAACTCCCGCCCGCTCTTTTAACATCTCTTCCGGCAGGTCCTCGGGGCACTCCATCACCTTTCCGGTTCTCACGTAGGTCTCAAGGCTCTCCCGGGCCAGCTTCACGTAAGGGTCTTCGCTTTTTCTCATCTTCTCTACCTCTTCGGCTTTCCTCTTTGTGAATTTTTCCAGCCAGCTTTCAGCTTCGCCCTGGGGATAAAAGGCTCCCACGCAGTACCCGACCCCGAAGGGCCCTTCGTAAGAAAAGATCTCGGGCTTTACATCGCACCCGTCCAAGGTTCCGAGCATTATCCAGATGGACCGGAGGCCGCACTCGCCCGCCCTTTCTATGAGATCCTCCTCCAGATCGTAGAGGGCGTCCAGGTCAAACCGCTCCAAAATAGAAACCAGTTTCTCGTCAAACACCTTACCCATCGGGTCGTACCCCGCCGGAGCTCCCGGCAAAAGCCGGTGGGACAAATCGCCGCTGGCCACCACTGCCACCTTTTTACCCAGGGCTTCGGCAGCCTCCCTTATGGCCTTCCCGAAGGCGTAAAGCTCTTCGTAGGGGAGCATCCCGAAGGCCAGCGGCACCAGCTTGAAATCGGCAGCATGGCGGGTTATGAAATAGAGGGGCACCAGGGCGCCGTGATCCAGTTCTTTCCTTATGCCGAACCGGTAAAGGCGAATGCTGCTGGATTTTACCGCAGGAATCCCGATTTTCTCCGCCCTTCGGATGATCTCCTCCCGGAGTTCTTCATCGGCCTCAAGTTCCAGCTTCAAACCGGGCACACCGAAGGAAGCAAAACTCCCCCTCAAGGGAAAATCGTAAAGGCAGATTGCATCCCGGAAGACGGGCCCGTGGGGGGATATGAGCACCACCGCATCGGGGCTCAACTGCCTGATTTCCTCTCCCGCTCGGTGGGCGGCCTCAACGGAAGAGCGAACTTTCCGCGTCTCATCACCGCCTACCTCCTGAACCATAATGGGCGGATGGGGCATGAGAAAACCTCCGACAATACCCATGGCAGGCTCCTTACCCGGACGATCA